>WRKP01000025.1 GCA_009778035.1 Planctomycetaceae bacterium | reverse complement strand
GGGGGGGCCTTTTCTTCCTCCCCAAATTGCCCCCCCCCCCCCAATTTAACATTTTGTAGCGATTGTTTGCCATAACTTGTTCTCCTTTTTGGTTGAACAGACTTGTGATGCCGCCAATGTAGCATGCTGGCAAAGCGGAGTCAACTAGGGGGCCCCCGGCATCACGGTAACAGGCCGTCGTTGATCTTCATGTGCAAGCCCGCAAAAAGTATCTCGAATACCTCGCCAATGCCCTCCTGAAATACCCACATACCCGTACCAACCGTAAATGCAAATACCACAAACATGATCATACTGTTAATTCCAAAACCAACAGACATCAAATTTAATTGCGGTAGCGTTTTGCCGAGTAAACCCATCACAAACAGGGAGATGAGCGTCGATACCAATATCGGTGCCGCAACCCGCAGCGAAAGATTAAAACTCATACTCAAGATGGCCACCAACGAAAATGCCACATCGGGCTGAAATCCGATCGTTCCGATGGGAATCGTTGCAAATGTGTCAAGCAGCGACGCAACCAGAACATTCAAGCCGCCGATGAGGGCGAAAATCGTAATCGCCAAGAACTGGTAAGCCCTGGCCATCAAGGGGACTTGGTCGCCGCTGACCGGATCGAAGACCTGCGAGGCCTGCAAACCGCCGACGTGTCCGATGAGTTCGCCCGCCAAAGACATCCCGGCAAACAAAATATAAAAACCGAGGCCCATAGCCAGCCCGATGAGCAGTTCGGCAGCGATCATCACCACGAAGGCGGGCAGCGAATCCGGCTCAACGACTTCGACGAACCATTGGGAGGGCATAATGGTCAACGAGAAGGCGAATGCGAGGAGTGCCCGATATTGGACGGGCGCATCGGTCGTGTGCAGAATCGGTGCCATAATGACGAGTCCGCTGACTCGCGT
Organism: Planctomycetaceae bacterium; assembly: GCA_009778035.1. Lineage (GTDB taxonomy): Bacteria > Planctomycetota > Planctomycetia > Pirellulales > Thermoguttaceae > WRKP01. Next base: position 35,434 of record WRKP01000025.1, on the reverse strand, counting down.
GAGCACCAAAACGTAGACAAAAACTCGGGATGTGTCGATTAAGTGCCACCAATCCATTGGTTGTATCGCTGACCGTCACGTTAATTTAGGGCATATTCTGGATATTTTTTCGTCATTACCGGCACACATCGTCATTCCGGCGAAAGCCGGAATGACGGGAGCGATTCCTGGCCAATTTGGTCCAGTTAGGGGCTCCTGTCTGCCATTGGCTGTATTTCAATTATAGGGAACAACTCTTGGTATCGTTTGAAAGACATCGACGGCACGTTCGACCATAATTTCGGTCATCCAAGGGATGGTGTAGGCCGCAACGAGGATCATGACGATAATTTTGAGCACGATGGCAATCGTTTGTTCTTGGATTTGCGTCAGGGCCTGGAGCAGACCGACGAGGAGTCCGACGGCGGTGCCGGCAATGAGGATCGGCAGGGAGACGAGCAGTCCCGTCCAAACCATGCTTTGGCAGAGGTCAAGCACAAATTGAGCATCCATAGGGGAAGGATAGGGAAATTTGCGGGCGGCGTCAAGGTTGACCTCCCGCAAGCACATCATTTGCAAAATTTGGTACAATGGGGTGTTTCCTTGTCTCAATCTACCCAGTCCGAGGCGTTCGTGATCGCAGCAATTTCTACGATGAGAAGCGACGGCGCAATAGATCACGCCGATTTGACGGTTTCCAGCGATAATTTTATCGAACAGTTCGATGCCGATGCCGCGGATTACATCGACCATATCCTGACCGAAGCCCTTCGTATTTCTGCAAGCGATCTGTTTTTAACTTTTCGCGAAGATTCCGTCGATATTGCCTTTCGCGTGATGGGGCAAATCCGGTCGCTGGGGAAAATCACCCAAGACCTCGGCCTGCGTTTGGCATCGCATCTCAAAGCAACGGCCGATATGGATGTTACACGCTCCCTGACACCGCAGGATGGCCGTACGCATATCCGACTACGCGAAGGCGGCGGAATTGACCTTCGGCTCTCCACCATCCCGACGCTCTACGGCGAGGACATCGCGATGCGAATTCTTGACCGACGCCGTTTGATCAGCATCGAAGAAATCGGTTTTCATCCCGCCAACTTTGGCCGCCTGCATTCGATCGTCAATCGGCCTGGCGGTCTCGTTTTGGTAACAGGACCGACCGGAATGGGAAAAACGACGACGCTCTATGCCGTCCTGAAACACCTGAACGACGGGACGCGAAAAATCCACACCATCGAAGACCCGGTGGAGTTCACGCTGGAAGGAATCCATCAATCGCAGGTCAATTTGCGGCGTGGCGTCGACTTTCCCGACTTATTACGTGCCATTTTACGGCAATCTCCCGACATCATTATGGTCGGCGAAATTCGGGATTCCATCACAGCCGACATCGTTGTCCGTGCGGCCAACAGCGGGCAACTGGTTTTTGCCACATCGCACGCCCGAACAACGGTCGAAGCCTGCGAGGCGATGTTGATACTGGGCATCAAGCCGCAATTTTTCGCGTCGGGGCTCTTGGGAATCATCACGCAACGGCTCATCCGAAAACTGTGCCCGCATTGCAAAATCCCGCTGGCGCCGGAAGAATCTTCCGAAGTGCATACAGGCCCAGACTCGCAGATATACATTCCCGGCGGTTGTTTGGAGTGTCAGAACACGGGCTACATTGGCCGGACCGCAGTCGGCGAAGTGTTGCGTGCGACTCGGGAAATCCGGCGGATGCTTCAAACCGGCGAGCCGATGGATAACATTTACCAAACGGCAGTCGAAGAGGGCATGATAGACCTGCGGACGGATGCCCAGCAAAAGTTGGATACCGGTATGACGAGTCCCGACGAAATTTTGCGGGTGATTCCGAATATGTTTAGTTATTAGGGTACGGCCAACTGCGAGTTTGCAAAAGGTAGGTTGCCGACCGCCGGGCGGCAACTGCGGTACTCCGCATTTTGGGCTGCCCAGTCGGCTGCGCCGACGCACCCGCCCGGCGGTCGGCTGCCTACCTTACTTTCCCTAATGCGAAACTTGCAGACGGCCTCGGCATAGGGCTCTTACGCTTGTTTTTCCCGCTCAGGCCGGGTACAATGGATGCACCGCATTCCAATCCGCGCTGAAAATCCTATGAGAACGCCCGTCCTACTTCTCGGCCTCGTTATCCTGCTCGCCACACAAAGTCCCGCCAACGAACACGCCTTCTCCTACCGGCTGCACCTCGATTGGATGATGCAAGATGCCCCCCATCTTGGCGAATGGTTCAATAATCCAACCGGAAACGCTGACGAAAGCCAAATGCTGCAAAAAGTCCTCGATGAACTCGACGGCAATACCGAAGCATGGAAGATGCGTTTAGCAAATTTACAAGCAGCAAACATTCCCGGCAATGATCCCCGTTGGCGGGAACTCTATATCGACGCCTGCACCGAACGCCGAAAACAACGCCTCGAATTCATCCGGCAAATCTATCCCGTCATCGTTTATACCAAACACGACATTCTCGGCGGCTCGCACTACTCCTATACCGAAAATGTCTCCGATGCCCAATACAAAGACCGGATGATGAAACCCGGCGGTTCCCTGCACTCGCTCGAGATTACGCCCGACGGGGCCATCATCGACAAACTGCTCGTCCAAGCCCCCGAAAACGGCATTCTCCGCGATCCCGACGTCTCGTTCGACGGGACAAAAATCGTCTTCTCCATGCGGAATGATATGGAAAACGATGATTACAAACTGTACGACTACTGCGTCGCGACCGGCAACGTTCGGCAATTGACCTTCGGACTCGGCTTTGCCGACATCGAACCCGTCTATCTGCCCGACGGGAATATCCTCTTCGCCTCGACCCGATGTATGCAAATCGTCGATTGTTGGTGGACGGATGTCGTCAACCTCTACATCTGCGATCCCGACGGTCGGTTTATGCGTCGTGTCGGCTTCGATCAGGTTCATACCAACTACCCCAAAGTCCTGCCCGACGGCCGGGTGATTTATACCCGCTGGGATTACAATGACCGCAGCCAAATGTGGCCGCACGGCCTCTTTGTGATGAATCACGACGGCACCGGCCAAACCGAATACTACGGCAACAATTCCTGGGGGCCGACTTCCATTCTGCACGCCCGCGGGATTCCCCATTCCAACAAGGTCGTCGCGATTGCCAGCGGGCATCATACTCTGCAAAAGGGCAAACTCATTCTGGTTGACCGAAGCAAAGGAACCCAGGAAGACCAGGGAATCCAGTTGATCGCTCCCCGGCGGGAGTCGGACTTCGAGATTCTGACGGATGCCGCCCGGCTTGACGAATTTACGCAGAAATTCGACTTCTACGGCCAGGAAGGCGACCAATTCCAGTATCCGCTCGCTCTCGATGAGGAGAATTTCATCGTCGCATATCAGGTTCCGGGACACCATTTCGGGTTGTTTTATATGGACATCGACAACCGCAAACGGGAACTGCTCGCCTGGGATCCAAGTTCGCCGACGTCGCATCCCGGTCAGCCGGTCCCGTTGCAGCCCCGCGAGGTTCCGATGCTTCGGGCATCGCAGGTTGACCATACGCAAAATACGGGAACGTACTACGTGCAGGATGTCTATTTCGGGCCGGGCCTGGAAGGCGTCGAACGCGGGACGATTACGGAATTGCAAATCGTCGCCCTGCAATTTCGGGCGGCGGGGGTTGGCAGCAACAGCAATCGCGGAACGGGGGGCGGGGCGCTGGTTTCCACGCCGATTGCCGTCGATAACGGTTCCTGGGATGTCAAACAGGTTTTAGGCACGGTGCCCGTCGAGGCGGATGGCTCTGCGTTTTTCGAGGTTCCCGTCCGAATGCCGATTTATTTTCAACTGCTCAATGACCGGGGCGAAACGGTGCAAACGATGCGGAGTTGGACGACTTTGCAGCCCGGCGAGCAGCAGAATTGTTTTGGATGCCACGAAGAAAAAGGGACGACGATAAACAATCCGATTTCGATTGGCGGGGCGTTCCGTCCGTTGGCATTGCGCCGGTCTGCCCGAAAACCAGTCCCGATTGAGGATGTCGACCCAACGACCGGATTCAGTTTTGTGCAGTCGATTCAGCCGATTTTGGACAAGCATTGCATTGAGTGTCATACGGGCGAGACGGCGGAACATCCCTTTAGTTTGCGGGACAGGCCGACCGTCCATGCGGATCGGAGTTTTAGCGAGTCGTATTGGAATCTCACGCGGGGGGGCCAGCGGAACGAAATTGTTTACTGGTTGGATGTTCAATCCGCTCCGCCGATGTTGCCGCCGTACCATGCGGGAGCGGTTCGGAGCAAGTTGGTGTCGATGTTTGACGAGGGCAACCGTTCGGAATCGCATCGGGATGTCGTTTTGACGGACAATGAGCGTCGCCGGATTGCGCTTTGGATTGACCTTTTGGTGCCGTTTAGCGGCTGTTATACGGAACGGCATCATTGGTCGCCGGAGCAGCAGGCGGAATATGCGTATTACCAGATGAAACGGGATGTGATGGCGGAGATCGAGCAGGAAAACATCCGCTTGCTATTGGATTGGCAATCCCGGCGAATCGAGTTGCCGACGTTGGAGAGTTTCCGGCAGTTTGACCGCGGCGGCGTGGAGCGGAAACGGGAATTTTTGGAAACGTGGCTGCGGGAGCGTTAGAGCGTATTCAGAATAGGGTTGGACGCCCCTCCGTCATCCCCCCCCTCTGTCATTCCGGCGCAAGCCGGGAACCAGGGAAGTGGTATGCACGTCGCGTGGCTGGATTCCGGCGTGCGCCGGAATGACGAAACGCGAGACCTGACCGATTTGGAATTCCCTCTTGCCAATCGTCTTGACGAGATGCCCCATTCGTTATAGAATGACGTATTACGTTGCGGCGGAATACATAAAATATGACAAATAAAAATACGGACGGCGATAACTGGGGACAACTATTGTCCGACTTCGGAATCAAGGATGAAAACAAAAATAATCCCCTTCAGGATCATCATACGCAAGATGCTGCTCCACAAAACGACAGCACTGCGGGAAAAGAGCCGACATTTGAAAATGCAAAATCATTGCCCGAATCGAATCATTCCGATGCCTTCGGAGCCGGTTTGCTCGACTCCACGGAGAATCATCGTTCCTCCGACAGGAACGGGACACCTGCCGAATCCGCCGACAAGCCGAGGGAGAAAAAGTCGATATTTTCCCGATTTCCGAAAATTAATTTTTTCGGAGCCGCCCCGGAAGTTTCGCTCGATTCCGTCATCGAAGGCGTCCGATCGCCCTCCCTCGGCGGTAAAACCTTTACCGACAACAAACTGGAACAAATGCCCGTCTCGCAAGAGTTGACCGATCGGCAACGCAAAGAACGGCAAACAACTCGGCAGGATGAAGGTTCTGCAAAACGCTCCGATGCGCCGGAGCAGGGAGTATGGTCGGATGTTGCGTCGCAGATTGGAGCCATTGCCTCGGGCGGAGATTCCGGCAAACGCACAGAGCAGGGAGAGGGCCGTCCGGCAAAACGCGTCGTTTCGTCGATGTTCGATGACCCAATTCCCGAATCGGAAGAAGTCCGTGCCCTCAAAAACCTCATCGGCGACCAGCCCCGCCGGGATGTGGAATCCCGGGGCCCAAAGCCGAGAGATACGGCACATCGAGATGGGATACCTCGCGATGCTTTCCTCGAAGAGGAAGGCGAATCCGAGTTTCGTTCACGCGGTCGCGGTCGGCGAAAACCGTTGCACGAAAAACGGCAGACCGAGGAACGATTGCCGAACGAACACGGCACCCGCGAGCGCGTTGATCGTGCACACGGCGACACGGAGATGCGTGGCCGAGGGTCCCGATACCGTTCTACACCCGTCGTGAATGACCTGCCGGAATCCGATTTTGAGATGATGGATGACGACACGTCGGCGCCGCGTGGCCGAGGCCGGGGCCGCCGGGGGGCCCGATATGACGGCGATGTTTATTCCAACAAAGAGTATGCTGGTAATGATTACCGCAAACGAGAACGGGTCCCGGAAGAACTTCCCCCGCAGGAAGAATGGTCGGAAGTGGATGCGGCACTGCAGTCATCGCGGGGCGGCCCTCCGCCGCGTGGGGCGTCCCGAGGGCCATCGCGGGGGGGGCGGCATCAGCATTCTGATCGACCGCGCCGGTCGGAACGGGAAGAAGTGTCGGCAATCGACCAGGACGCGATGGACGGAGCGGAAGTAAGCGTTCGGGCGTTCCATGGTGACGTGCCGAGTTGGGACGATGCGATTGGCGGCATCATATCGGGCAACATTGCTCGGCACCGTGCGCAGCCGAATTCTGGACGCGGCCGACGTTAGAGTCGCGAAAGACGCGTGAGTGCCCGAGCCGGGGGCTCACGCCCCCGGCTCGGGCTCGCGAGTGCGGCGTGCCGGTTCGCGAGGTAGAGTTGCCAACTGCCATAAAATAGCCTAGAATGGCACACAACCCTTAACGCGAACCCTTTCAAATCTATGCAACGAAACTTCCTTTTGTTTCTGTCCGTGCTCCTGTGCCTCGGCATTGCATCACACACCGCTTCGGCACAGCCGCTCACCGCACCCGGTGCCGAAATCGTCAAATTGGCCGACGGTTTTGTCTTTACCGAAGGCCCCACCGCCAACTCCAAAGGCGATGTCTATTTCGTCGATGAACAAAGCAGCAAAATACACCGCTGGTGCATTACCGAAAACAAAGTCTCCGTTTTCATCGACGCATCCGCTCACGCCAACGGGATGTATTTCGACAAGAACGATAACCTGTACGCTTGCGAAGGCGGGACGGGCAGCGTCGTGATGTACACACCCGACGGGAAACGGACGGTCATCGCCAACAAGTTCGGGACACGACATTTCAACAAGCCGAACGACCTTTGGATTGACCCTCAAGGCGGTATCTATTTTACCGATCCCGTGTACGGCAACAGTTTTCACGTCGTTCAGGGCGGTGAGCATGTTTATTACATCCTGCCCGACCGCAGCAACGTAATCCGCGTGATTGAGGTCAGCGGGGAACGCGGCGATTTCGTGAAGCCGAACGGTATCATCGGCACGCCGGACGGAAAATTGCTGTACGTTGCGGACATCAACGGCGGGATGGTTTATCGGTATGACATCCAGCCGGACGGAACGCTTGCGAACAAGCATCCGTTTGCACCGGTCGCGGTCGATGGGATGACGATTGACGAACGGGGCAATGTATATCTGACGGATATGGGCCGATCTGACGTCGTGATTTACAGTCCAGCGGGCGAGGAAGTCCAGCGGATTAAGCCGCCCGAACATCCGGCGAATGTGAGTTTCGGCGGCAAGGACTTCCAAACGCTGTTTATCACTGCCCGTCGGGGACTTTACGCCATCGAAATGAGCGTCCGCGGTGCACGGTGAGATGGCCTGGCCTCGCACCTGGCACGCACCCGTCATCAGGCTCGCACATCGTCATTCCGTCACGCACCACATCGTCATTCCGGCGAAAGCCGGAATCCAGACATTGCGTGTGATGCCAGTTCTTCTGGGTTCCGGCTTTCGCCGGAATGACAGGAGGGACAGTTCCGCTCTAAAACACCATCGTTCGGCGGAGCATTGCCAGGCTCTTCGGCACGCCGGTTTCAAACGGCTCCCGGCCTTCGTATTCCAGCGAAACGTAGCCCCGGTAATCGAACTTCCGCAATATCGCTCCAATGCGGTCATAATCCAAGTCGAGCGTGTAAAAGAGCCCGCCGCCATAATACGTCTTGGCATGCATAAAAACGGTCTGCGGCATTACCTGCTCCAGCCGATCGTAAGGGTCTTCCAAAAAGTTGCCCGTATCGAGCCAAGCCTGAAACCAGGGCGAATCAATCGCATTGACAATCCGCAACAATCCTTCGGGCGTTCGGGCCAGTCCCCAATGGTTTTCGAGTCCGACGATCACGCCGCATTTTTCCGCCGTCGGCAAAATCTTTTCAAATGCTTCGATTGCCCAGCCGAAAGCATCTTCCTCGGTATATCCTTCGATGGGCGGTTCCATACCGCGGTTCTCCATCAAGTTGCCGAAAAAGTTGCGTGTCGTCCCCCACGTTCCCGTATTGACCCGAATGATCGGAATTCCCAATTTATAGGCCAATTCAATGCTGCGGATGGTTGCATCGACGTGTCCCTGCCGGAATTCCGGGTCGGGCCGCATAAATGCCTGATGGGTTGACATTCCGCACAGGGCGAGTCCGGCCTGTAAGGCTTGGCGTTTTAATTTTAGCAGGTAGGCATTATCGAGTTCTTCCTGGGTGAATTGCCGTTCGAGGATTTCGAGGGCGTCGAATCCCATTTTGGCGGCAATTTCGATACATTGGTCGATGGGCGTGCGTGTTGGGGAGAATTGCCAAAACGAATAGGTCGAAACGGCAATTGGATTGCCTGTTCTCGCACCGGATGATGGATCATAAGCGGCAGGTTGCGGATTGGCAGGTTGCGAATTGGCATATTCCGCGGCGAGTGCGGTGGAACCGAGTACGGCAGCGGATGCTGCCAAAAAGGAGCGTCGGGAAAGGTTGGTATACATTGCTGGCGACGTTGTTTTTGATGACGGTCTGGATGTGCTGAATATACCGGATAGACAGGGAAAAGTCAATGCCGCGAGTGTGAGAGCCTATGCGAGCACGAGCCGAGGGCGTCGTCCCATATGTAATATCACGTACTCCGGGCCGGATCGCTCGATACAATCTCCGGGGCGCCGCGGCCGTCCGGCTTAATCGTCGGTAATGTCCGAACCTGCAACTCCGCAACACGATACACCTCACTCAACGGCGTTGCATCCACACTCCGACGAAGTAATAAATAAATCGCCACACTGCTCGTCCAAAACCACGCAAACCAAAATGCAAGCGGAATCAATGCAAACAAAGTCGCCCAAAATATGATAAACAACTCATAATCAGCAGGCACCGTCTGCCAACATAATTCCATCGCAAAATAAACAGGAAACTGAATCAACAGAAATCCCAACCAACCAAGAGCATAACAACACAGCCAATAAACAACATAATGCAGTGGCCGTTGGCAAACGTATGAAAACATTCGGCTAATCGCATCGAATCCATCGGAGCCGTCCGTACTGACCGCCGCAAAAAGCAGCATAAATCCGACCGCCAAAACTAACGCAAGGAAAACGGTCAAGCACGTAAACGCAAAGGGAATCGGAAACAAAATCGCAACGACATAATTCAAAAAAGGAATCGCCAACAGCCAGCCGGCAATTTTAACCGGCAGAAAACAGCATAAAATACCGAGCAGGACGAGAAGCGGTGCGGAGATAAAACTGATTCCCCGTTTTCGCAAAAAGCGAAACAGGTTGCCGAACGATTCGGATTCGTCTATCGTTAGCCGAACGGAAACGATTCGGCAAATCATCCCGCCGAAAATCACCCAAATCAGCACGACGCCGGGATACCAAAAGAACATTTTGGGATTTTCCCTCGGCGACAAAGGGGTATCCAACACGTTGGAATAAAGGCTCAGCGCACCGGAGTAGAGTTGGTCGACGGGAAAGTTGATATAATACTGCGGTCGGCCCTGTCGGATTTGTTCGGCCAATTCCGTATCGAGAAAGGAGATTCCCGCTAGGAAATTGAGGAATACCGTCAATTTGAGTCCGATGAGGGCAAGCAGCAGGACGCGGATTCCGAGGGCGATGTTGAACACGCGCAGCAGGAGCACGACGGGCGTCAATTCCGTCCAATCAATTCGCCGAATGGTTCCCTCGCCTATGTCTTTCATTTTTAGCATTAAGGAGTCAGGAGTTAGGAGTCAGGAGTTAGAACTTGTGTATCCGACTCCTAACTCCTGACTTCTGTCTCCTGACTCCTGTCTTCTTTCCCCCTACATCGCGATAATTTTATCGAGCATTGCACTGTACTCCTCGTCGGTGGCACCGCCTTCCTCGATGGTCAGCCAACCATTATACCGTTTTTCGGCCAAAAGTTTACGGACGGATACCCAGTCAATGGATGCCCTATCAATCCTCGCCCAATCGCCGGGCCCGCCGCCAAGGCGACCGCGAACTTCCGTAACATTGAAGCCCTTGATGTGCAATTTGACAATGCTGTGTCCGAGTTCCTTAATCCATTCTTCGCATCGGGCATACCGCGTATGGTTGCCGAGGTCGAAATAACAGCCGACCCAAGGATTGTCGAAATACTTGCAGAATGCCGCAAAAAACTTCGGCGTACTCCAAAGATTGTTCCAAACATTTTCGATGCAAATCCGCACGCCTTCTCGAGCGGCAGTCGGAATCAGCGATTCGATAGCCCGAATGGACGCATCGGTTGCGATATTATGGGCGGCAATGTAATCGGCATAGGGAGCGTTATCTCCTTCGGCAACGGTTTTGATTTGGAGCGTTTTGGGGTCGAAATCAATTTCGAAATTCCAGGGTTCCGGCATACTCATACCGCTGATTCGGGCTGGGACGAGCAGAATGGCGTCGGCACCGTAGGCTGCGGCAGCCCGCAGGGCAGTTTTGACGGATTCAACGTCGGCATTGAAGTTGTTTGGCTGGTTAAAATTCGTCCAACCCCGCATCACGGAATGGATGCTAATACCGTGTTTTTCGGCGATTGCTCGGCTGGCCCGTGCTTCTTCGATGGTGGGATCCCATTTTGTTACTTCCATGCCCTCGAAGCCGGCTTTTTTCCAGGCTTCGCAGATTTCGTCGGTTGGAACTGCGGTGATTCGGGCTTTGTAGAGTTCGGAGGGGAATGGCGGCCTATTGGGAGATTGTGCTTGTAGGGGTTGTGTTTGGAGTGTGGCGTAGAGGCCGGCGGAAGCGGCTGCGGCGGCACCCAAAAAATGTCGTCGGGAAAGTGTTGTCATTGGAAAAAGAGGGTTAGAGGGTATCGCGGTAGTATACCATAAACGGCAAGGCAATCAATCGCGTGCGATAAAAACAGGCATTTCTAAATCGCCAAAATAAAAAATCGCACCAAATGTTGAAGCAATTTCACACATCCAAAGAGGTTGAAATTACGTGTGTTTCTCGCCGTATTTTGGAAATCCGATTCCGCAAACTGTTGGGATGCAGGATATTGCAGGAAACGGCCCATCATTTGGCAACTCATATTGGGTTGCTTGCACTGGCAGCAGCCCTCGCATCCTGTGCATGTCGGTACAACACTTGCTGGACATTTTCCGCCATCTCTTCCACTTTTAGCGTCTGATCATTGCCCGTATTGAGCCATTCATCTCCCTCTTTTACAAAGAAATTGCCGTCATAAAGCATGTCAAAATGCCGCAAACCAAACACGAAAGCATACTTATCTTCCACAACAAACACCTCGAACACGTCAAACTGCTCCCGATAGGTTTTAGCCCATTCTTCCGAAACTTCTTGCGACATACCCCGGCGTTCCCGTTCTGGAACTTGCGGCCGTCCTCGGGTCATGTTCGACAGTTGCTCAAATTTGTCTGCACGGTTGGATATAATGAGATTCTTTTGCGTGGCATAAGACGCTTCCGGACTACTGAGGTCAATCTTGTCGGCAGGAAAATCCGCAATCCGTTTGTTGACCGGATAACGTTTCAAACCTTCGATATTGAGAAACCCTTCCAACGAGGTTACGGCTTCGGCGGTATTCCCTACCGGTTGCGGAAAACCTTCAGTGCGTTCCCAGGATTTGACATTGCCGTCTTTATCGAACGTAAACCGCCGTTCGTCGCGTCTGACTATACTGTTGTGAGTGGTTGCGATATAACGATAGACGAGCGAAACGCTGCCATCGTCATGTTTTTCGAGTTCGCCCCAACTGACGGTCTGGCGGGCTGTTATATCGAAGAAGTTTTGGGAGAAAAATTTTTCGACCAATTTTTGCACGCCTTCGAGAGTTGTTACGTCCGGCGGATCTGCTTGTACCGGTCGCGGAAAACCTGCCATATGACGAATATTGCGAAAATGATTATCCTTGTCGAATGTCATATCCATATTGAAAAGGATTCTTTCCCTGTCCCAAATAAGGGCTTCAAACTTGTAGCGAATGGTGCGATTGCCTTCTTCATCGGTCTGCACATCACCCCATTCGAGCGGCTTCCGCATGGTAATGTCACGGGCGTTGTGGTGGAAATAGTTTTCGACGAAGCCCATCATCATAGCCTTTTCGGGACTGATGGATTGTTCCTGGCAGAGTGCTGGGGTAACGCATACTGCGGTCATGCTGACGAGCAGGGCGGCCGCGACGGTGCATTTGAAGATATTGCACATTTTCTGGTTCCTTGAGAGAGATAGGACGGACGGCGGCCAATTTTAGCAGACTTTATTTGCGGTTGCAAGGTAAGTTTCTGGAAGCCGACGCAGTCTGGACAAAAAAAAGCCGTCATTCCGGCGCACGCCGGGATCCAGACATTGCGTGCGATGCCGATTCCTCTGGGTTCCGGCTTGCGCCGGAATGACGGAGGGGCATCCAGACAGAAGTGAAACTCGCTCTAACGCATCTGCTCCTGCGTAGTCGTTCCCCGTTGCCCTCTGTCCATTCCCAAATTTCCCCTCTGCCAAAAATCGACAAATTCGCTATAATACTAGGTTGGAAAATTATTTTTTGCGACGCTATGCCGAAGACCTCCCGAATAACTACCGAACCGCCGACGCCCCCCGTTCAAATGAGCGGTGCCGATATTCTCATACAATCCCTTGTCAATGCAGGAGTCGATACCATTTTCGCCTATCCCGGCGGATTTAGCATTCCCCTGCACCAATCCATGACCCGATTCCGGGATAAAATCCGCGTTATCCTGCCCCGACAAGAACAAGGCGGTGGCTTCGCCGCTCAGGGATATGCCCGTTCCACCGGGAAAATCGGCGTCTGTATGACAACCAGCGGGCCCGGTGCGACTAATCTCGTTACAACAATCGCCGATGCAAAACTCGACAGCGTGCCAATGCTTGCCATCACCGGCCAAGTCGGCATTCCCGCCATCGGGAGCGATGCGTTTCAGGAAACGCCGATGATCGAAATTTGCCGGGGTATCACGAAGCATCACTACCTCGTAACCGACGTCGAAAGCGTTGCCCGAGTCGTTCGGGAAGCGATCCATGTTGCAACGACGGGTCGGCCCGGGCCGGTACTCATCGACATTCCCCGCAATATCCAAGTTGCCCAGTGCATTCCCAACTTCAATGCCGAAATGGATTTGCCGGGCTACTCCGCCGAAATGCCGGAGCCGTCAAGCGATGCTCTCGAAGAAATTGCCGATGCCATTCGGAAAGCAAAATGTCCCGTCCTTTACGTCGGCGGAGGGATCATTTCCTCGGAATCCGCTGCCGAACTGCGGAAATTTGCCGAACTCACACAGATTCCCGTAACAACGACCATGATGGCTCTGTCGGCATTTCCCCGAACTCACCCGCTCGCACTCGGTATGCTCGGTATGCACGGGACAGCATATGCAAATCATGCCGTTCATGATTGCGATTTGCTTCTGGCGTTTGGCGTGCGATTCGATGACCGCGTAACGGGCAAAGTTTCGGAATTTGCCAAACACGCGACGATTGTGCATGTCGATATTGACCAATCGGAAATCAATAAGGTCAAGCAAGCGAACATTGCCGTCGTCGGCGATGTCAAAGCGGTTTTGCAGGGCTTGACGAAGAAGTTTGCCAACTCGCCGAGCGGAACATCCATCGAACAATGGCACAAAAAAATCGAGCAGTGGAAGAATGATATGCCGATGGACTCGTTCAATACGGGGGGCGGCATGGATTCGCACAACATCACGCCGCAGTATGCGATTACCGAACTCTGGAAAGCGACGAAGGATAGAGCGACGATTATCACGACCGGAGTCGGCCAGCACCAAATGTGGACGGCACAGTTTTATCAATTTGACACGCCGCGAACCTGGCTTTCCAGTGCCGGTTTGGGAACGATGGGATTCGGACTGCCCTCCGCAATGGGTGCGAAAGTTGCCAATCCCGACAAGTTGGTCATCGACGTTGACGGCGATGGAAGTTTTCAAATGAACATCCAAGAGATGGCAACATGCCATTGCGAAAAGATTCCAATCAAGGTGTTGATGCTGAATAATCAACATTTGGGAATGGTGATGCAGTGGGAAGATCGGTTTTTCCAATCGAATCGGGCGCAGACGTATTTGGGGCCGATTGACCATCCCGAAACGTACGGCAAGGGGACGGGTATTGGCCCGGAGACGCGGTATCCCGATTATGTTGCGATTGCAACGGGATACGGCTGGGGGGCGCTCCATGTATCGGAAAAATCGGAACTTCCGGGTGCGATTAAGCAGATGATTGATGCGCCGGGTTCGTTTTTATTGGATGTTACTGTCCCGTATCAGGAACATGTATTGCCGATGATTCCCGCCGGTGCGACATTGCAGGATATGATTCGCCGGTGAGTGCTTGACAGAGCCGGAATGCGTTTTTTTGTCCATAGCAGCACGAGAAATACGCTCCGGCTGTTCGTTGTTCCGTTTCCCCAAAGATTATCGCGTAATCGTAGGTCGCGGCTGCGTAAGTACGCGATCCATAGATGTTCTTTGCGCTCCTTCCGGCTCCTTTTGTTTTGACCAAGCCGGTTTGGGCCAAGCGAAAGCGTTCGGCTTTTCCGATGTCTGATCGAAAGGCTGTAGTAACGCACAGCCCGACATAAAAGACAAGACAATCACAAGAACGATGTAGCGGAATAAAAATCGCATTTTTCAATCAATAATAGGCCTCAGGCCGTATAATCGGCAAAATGTGTGCAAACGTTTAACAGAAAAACTCACAATCCGCCAAATTTGCGTTTCCGTTGGGCGAAGTCCTGCAAGGCTTGGTCAAATGTTGCCACATCGAAGTCAGGCCAACATTTCTCCGTTACCCAAATTTCCGCATAACTCAACTGCCATAACAAATAATTACTCAACCGCAACTCGCCCGCCGTGCGAATCAGCAAATCGGGATCGCTCATTCCCGAGGTGTAAAGATGCTCCGACAGGCACTGCTCGTCAATCTGCTCACTCGGAATGCCCTTTTCGACGATTTTCCTGACGGCATCGACGATTTCGCTTCGGGAACCGTAATTCACGGCCAAACAAAGATGCAGGCCTTGGTTGTGCTGCGTCAGTTTGGTCAAATAATCAATTTCGGCCAGTATATCCCCTGCAATGCCGTCGCGTCTTCCAATGACGGAAAATCGGATATGATTTTTTGTAATGGTCTCGCGTTCTTTGAACAGGTATTCTTTGAAGAGCGACATCAGGGCATCGAGTTCCGATTGGGGGCGTTTCCAATTTTCGCTGGAAAAGCAGTACAACGTGAGTTGTTCGACATTTCGTTTAGCGCATTCTTCGGCAATTTCCCGAACCCTCTCCGCACCGGCTTGGTGTCCTGCGTGTCTTGGCAGTCCCAAGCGGCTTGCCCAGCGTCCGTTACCATCCATAATAATTGCGATGTGCATTCGGCGAGCGATCAGGCAGAAATTCCACATTCTAACGCCTATCGAGGACATAAATATACCATTTTTTGACGAAAACTTACGGGGGGCTCTTGCGATCTTGCGTTTTCGTCAATGCCCGTGCGACCCGTACCGCTTCGATCAAACTGCCCGGATCGGCAACGCCCTGCCAGGCTTTATCAAATGCCGTACCGTGTGCGACGCTCGTCCGAATAATCGGCAAGCCCAACGTGATGTTCACTGCCCGATACATTCCCAACAGTTTCAACGCAATATGGCCCTGGTCGTGAAACATCGCAACCACCGCATCGTACCGTCCGGCTTGGGCATCCAACATAATCGTATCCGCCGGCTTCGGGCCCTCAACCTGCAAGCCTTCCGCAATCGCCCGTTCAATCGCAGGCCGAATCGTCGTAATTTCCTCATTGCCGAACAGTCCCTCTTCGCCAGCGTGCGGATTGAGCGAGCACACGCCGATTTTGGGCAGGCAACCGTCTTGCCCCATCATTTTCCGCATAAATCCGTCGGCAAGCCGGATTTTGGCCAGCACGGATTCCGGCGTAATCTGCTCAAATATCGTTTTCATGGCCGTATGAAGCGTGACGTGAACGACGGCGAGGCCGTATGGGCCGTTGATATTTTCACCCGGCCCGAGATAGAGCATCATGGCGTAATCCTCCACTCCGCAGTGTTCGGCAAAGATTTCGGTATGGCCGGGATAGGGGTATCCTGCCAGGTGCAAGGCGGCTTTGTGAATCGGGGCCGTAACAATCGCATCGACAGTCTTGTTTTTGGCATCATCAATCGCTCGTCGGATTGCGTGATAGGCGGCATTTCCCGCCCGGGCGTCGATTGTTCTGGGCGCGACGGCGAGCACATCATCGGGGCAGCAGTTTATGCAGTCGATAGGGAACTTGATATTCCGCAGGTTGGCGGCTCGTTGTATGATTTCGGGATGGCCGTAGATGACGATTCGGCAGTCGGGAATTGCTTGGAGTTGTTGCCAGGCGGCGGCGATGATTTCCGGCCCAATTCCGGCGGCGTCGCCCATTGTGATTGCGATCGTTTGCATTCTGCCGGACAACTCTACCAGAAACGGCAAAAAAATCAATTTCACGGCATAAAAATACAGCCGAACCGCGTCGGGAAAACCAATGCTTGACATTTCTCTTCCCATCCGCTAAACTGTTTCCACACTAAATATCCCTTCCAACTCCTTGACGATAAGAATGCGAAACACATTTTTGCGGGCAACTTTATTGCTTTTGTGCATCGGAACCCTCAATTTGACAAATCCAGCAACGGCAGACGGGCCTGCCCTGTCGCCCGAAGTTCAAAATGCCATCGAACAAATCACTGCTTTCAATGGCCAGTACACTTTGACGCCGGAAAATACCATTCGGACCATCGTATTCACCAATGGGAGCGGCCTCAATCCCGAAATGTTTGACCTTTTCGCTCGGCAATCCGATTTGGATACGCTCCAAATTAGGGACTATCGGGACCTAACCGATGAAACTGTGGCCAAATTGGCCGGATTGAACAAAATGAGGGTGCTGGCATTGACCAACAGCCGTATTACTGACGCAACGGTCAGGATGATTGCAGAATCTTTTCCCAATTTGGTCGATCTCGACATTGCTTCTAATACCTCGTTGACCGATGCCGCAATGCGGGAAATCGCAAAACTGCAAAATTTAGAACGGCTCAGCCTGCTTTTCTGCGATTTTAGCGAGTTTGCGATGCAGCATTTGATTGCCCTTCCGCGATTACGAGCACTGGACATTCGCGGCAATATGATGATCGGCGATGGCGGGATGGACGCGCTGGCGATGATGCCTGCTTTGAGGAGTATACGGCACCGAAGCCTGACGGTTTCGGACAGGGGAATCCGGTCTCTCATTGACGCAAGAGCACTCGATAATCTTGAGATTCAAGATATGCAAATCACGGGGCAGTCGGGACAGCACATTCGCCAGATGGAGCGTTTGACCAGTTTGATCATTTTCCGTTGTGAAAACTTCGATTCAGCCGGCGTGCTCGCGCTGGGAGGGTTGAAACTGAACCGCTTGACGCTACGGGGCTTGCCGATTAACGATTCCGCGATGGAAGTTTTCAAGGAGTTGCCGACCGTACGCAGGCTTTATCTCCAGGAACTCTCCTCGGTAACGGATACCGGGATGGCCAACATTGCGAATCTGAAAGAATTGGAAATCTTGGATATTTGGGAAGTTCTCATTACAGACCGGTCGATGGAGGTCATTGGAAAACTCGAAAATTTGAAAACATTGATGTTGCGTGGGACGAACGTTACCGACGCGGGTTTGGAAGTATTGCTTTCGATGCCGAGTTTGGAATCCGTAACGCTCACGGACAATTCCAGTGTAACGTCGGCGATGATTCAACGGCTTCGCGATGCGGAGAAGTTTGAGGTGCTTCCTCGGCAATAGTTTGGGAGCGGTCCCTGCGACCGCTGTTCTCTGGATTCCGGCTTGCGCCGGAATGACGGGTTCTGAACAAGTCTAACGGGAGAAATCTGACCTTGACGGTATTCCCCAAAAACAGCATAATCCCCCGGGTTTTCGTCCTCCGAGTGCCGAATGAACCATACGCGGGAAAAAAACAAGCCGAAGAAAATGCAAATGCTCGCAGTAGCACTCCGGGCTTGCTGCGCATTGCTCTTCTGCTTGCTCTCCCCGCTGGCCGCTGCCGATGATTTTGGACTTATCAATCCCGCCGAGCGCGACTTTAACGAATTCAAATCCGATACGAGAAGCACCGAACACTCCCTGCGGAAAACGCCTACTTTCAATGACCGAACACTGCCAAAGCCGACGCAAACATCAACGATTCGGCAAGTTTCGACGTTCGATGAAATCGACAACGATCCCTTCGCATCGGCCCATCCGCCAACCGTTCCCGTAACCGGGTTTTCCTCGACTGGATTCCCCGCGACTGGATTCCCGACGACCGGATTCCCCGCGATGCCGCATCCGGCCATGGCGGATGCCTTCCCCGGGGAACAAATGCACGTCATGCCTTTCGATATGCACAATATGGCCGTGCCAAACATGCCCGTGCCGAACATGTCCATGCCGAACATGCAGATGCCAAATATGCAGATGCCGGGAATGGAACATGCCTATTATCCGCAATTCGCACAGTACCAACCTGATCCATTTCATCAGGGATTGGCTTATCAGGGATTGGCGATGAACAGCATTCATCCTAGCATGCAGCCTCAATTCGGTCAGGTTCCGCAATTCGGTATGGCACCCCCGGCGAACTTTCAGCAGGCGAACTTTCAAGAAGTACCGATGCATGAACTGTACCAAACGATGCTGTTCCAAGCACTCGCCCGACAGCAAGCGGAATCGCAGGAACGAGCACGACTGGATGCCGTTACGGCGGAATCCAAAAAAGAAGCCGACGCAAATTGGACGCTCAACAATTTGATGCCCGTCCGGGTATCGTCGCCGCTCGGCGAAACATTGCTCGTCTGCGCAAAAACGATCACGCCGTTTAACACGCCGACAGGCCCGGACAAAGGCGTCGGCATGCCGCTCGTCGGCAAAAGTTGGCTTGACCATCCCTATTATTTCGGCGGTTTTGTCGGGACGATGTTCGGGTCGGAGTTGGTGTCCCGGATGATTAAGCAAGATAAAGGCGGGACGGGCGGACTCATTTTCGGATATAATTTCAACGACTATTGGGGCTTGGAAAGCCGACTGCATTTTGCGTCGATTGACATTCGGGATACCGAGTATGCTCGGCAACTGTTTGAGACCGCTTGGATACAGGATAATCCCGGTGTGCCGATCCCGCCGTTGACATCGCGGACGAACGAATTAACGATTCTTGATATTTCGGTGCATTATTATCCATTGGGCAATGCCAAATGGCGGCCGTATTTCAAATACGGGATGGGCATTGGTCGGCAAAAATTCGTCAATACGTTCGGCTATCAAAACTCATCGGACATCGTAACGATGCCGTTGGGCATCGGTTTAAGATATTGGTGGAATGATCGTCTTGCAATCCAATCGGCAGTTTTTGACAACATCGTCTTTGGTTCTAACGGCACCAAAACGCAGCACAACTTCACGCTTACGGCGGGATTGACGTACGCGTTTGGGAACGGTCGCCGACTGCATCCAACGCATTATTGGCCCGCCACGCCGAGTATGGGCTCGCGATGGTAGGCACCGGCAAATTCTATCCGGCCCGAAAATTTTCGCGTCGGTTTTGGATTTCCTGCGCACTGCGTTCGATCATCTGACGGCAAACGCTTTGGAGTTGCGTTGAAATGGAAGCGTCGTATACCGTGTCGCCGACCCGCACGACCAATCCGCCGAGTACTTCGGGATCAATGACCGAACGAATCATCGGCTCGCCGCCGAGCAATTCCCGTAATTTCCCCGAAAGGGCTTCGAAAAGTTGCGAATCAACCTCCGTGGCCGTCGTGATGGTGATCGGGATTCGCCGTTGCCGTTTGTCCCGAAGGATTTGGGCTTGTGCGAAAATCGGCAACAACAGGTCAAGCCGATTGCGTTTGGCAACGACCTGCAAAAAGTTCCAAAACAGCGGGCTCGCGGCGGCGGCGATGGCTTTTTCCAGCAAAGCGACTTTTTCGTCGGTCGCAATCATTGCGGAGGCGAGTACGGCTTCAAATTGGGGTTGCGATTTGAGGACATCGACGAGGGACGCGAATTCGCCGACGGCATCATCTACGGAGCCGCCTTGACCGGAGACGGCATTAAGATAGGCTTCGGCATAGATTTCGGCAATTTTTTCGGCATCGACACCGGCGTGAAATTCCGCCGCAAATTGTGCATCTTGTTCGACGTTTTGCATAGTAAAATATGGCCCAAAAAGGAACGTGCGGGCAATTATACTCGAAGGCTGGCCAAAATGCAAGGTATTGTATAGTCCTCGCTCGAGCCGCAGGGGCCGTCGCACATTAGCCCGCGGGGGCTCACGCCCGCGGCTCCGCAAATGGCCGTATCACATCCTTGCCGACAAGAGCACGCAACACTTCAGGAACCACAATCGAACCATCTTGACGCTGATAAAGCTCAAATATCGCAACCAATGCCCGACTAATTGCAATCGCCGTGCCATTGAGCGTGTGCATCAGTTGCGTGCCCTTTTCGCCCTTGACCCTATATCGGGCATTCAACCGCCGTGCCTGATAATCCGTACAGTTCGATGTGCTCGTTACCTCGCCGTACTCCCCGCCGTCGCCGCGGCCCGGCATCCACGCCTCCAAATCGTATTTCCGATAGGCCGGCCCGCCCAAATCGCCCGTTGCCGTGTCTATCACCTGATACGGAATGCCCAAATCGTCGAATATCTTGCACTCAATTTCCAGCATTTCCCGATGTATTGCCTCGCTCTGTTCCGGCAAGGTGAACGCAAACATTTCGACCTTCGTGAATTGATGCACCCGATACAGCCCCCGCGATGCTCTGCCGGCGGCTCCCGCTTCGGTTCGGAAACAATGCGAAATGCCGCAAAGCCGAATCGGCAACGCTTCGGCATCAACCGTTTGTCCGGCCAGCATTCCGCCCAACGGGATTTCTGCCGTTGCAACGAGGCTTAAGTCGGTTCCGTCGATACTATAAATCTGCGTTTCGGGACCTCGCGGCGTGAAACCGGTTCCTTGCAACACATCATTGCGTGCCAAATCCGGCGTGGTCGTCGGGGTGTATCCTGCTTGGATAAGCACATTGACGGCATAGTGTTGCAGTGCGAGTTCGAGCAGGACGGCTTCGTTTTTCAGAAAGTAGAATCCAGCACCGGCAACTCGAGCCCCGGCTTCAAAGTCGATGAGGCCAAGTTTTTCGCCCAGTTCGACGTGATCGAGCGGCGTGAAATCAAAGGTCGGAATCGGCGTTTTTCCCAGGGCAATTTGCTTGTTGTCGATCCCGACGGGCGCATCGGGATGGGACATATTGGGAATGAGACGCTGGATTTCTTCGAGTTCGGTTTCGAGGGTATCGAGTTTTTCTTTAATTTCGGCGGATTGTTCGCGGAGGATGCGTCCTTGTTCTTTTTTGGCTTCGCGTTCGCTGTCCGAGGTTGCTTGCCCAATGGATTTGGAGACGGCATTGGCTTCGGTCTGGAGTTTTTCCAATTCTTGCTGGAGCGATTTCCGTTCATGTTCGCGGGCGACGAATCTATCGACGCCGACGGCGGTGTTCCGATTGACGCAATTTCGTTTAACGGCTTCGGTATTTTCAAGGACAAACTTTCTGTCGAGCATATCAAGCGGGAGATGTAATTTTGGATGATTCTACATCGTTTGGAGTGTTTCTGCAATCGTTAAACGGGTGCGGGGCGCACCGACCCCGTCCGAAACGTCTGCTCACCTATCGGCCCGTCATGTCAAAATCGAATTCATTTCGGCCCGGATTCACCGTCGCTCGAAACGGCGTCGTATTCGGTGCCGAATAAATCTGCGGTGTTACCCTATTATACCGAGTAGTAGGCGCAGGCGGCCCAGACGGATCCGACGGAGGTGCCGCTGCCGCTACCATTTCCATCTTTTGGACGGTAACAATGTAGTCTCCCGCAAACGCACCACGCCCCGTCAGGCCCGTATCCGCTGTCAAGGTGTATTTGCCGTCCGCACCTGATACTCCGACCGCCGTTCGGGTATTTTCCCCGCCAGGCGCCGGATGGAAAGCAACCATCGCCTCGCCTAGCGGTTGGCCGTTTTGTGTGATTATGCCCTCGACATGATGCGTGTCAGGCCCCTGTTCGCCGCAGCCGACGAGAATGAGTGATAAAAGCAGTATCGTGAATGTTTTAATTTTTTGCATAAGTTGGTGATTGTTAAAATTGTGTAGTAATTAGAGCCGAAGGACGAGCGCAAGAGCCATGCAAGCGCAAGAGCCGGGGGCGTTAGCCCCCGGGTGAGTACACGTCGACCTAACCCGGGGGCTGACGCCCCCGGCTCTTTCTTGTGAATCCCCTACAGCGAACGCGATTCGCCGCCATTTCGGCTGCCCAAGGCTCCCCAAACGCCGTACGGCGATTGCGGGGCAGTCGCCCAATTATATTGGGCAGGACGATGGAATATGTCATTCAACCAGGGCTGCACACCTTGGTCGCCTGCATCGACAGAATCCGTTACAAACCGGACAGATCCATCGCAAAAGGCAACGCTCACACCGCCGGGATGGTTGCTGCTTGCCGAAATGAGAACATAGTGCTCTTCGACGGAGTCTTGTTCATGGGTAACATTCGGGCTATTGGGAGGCAGGGTCGCAAAAAACTGTGTGTATACCGGTCGGGCATCTCCCCATCTTCCGCCTACGACGCGGTCAGAGGCATCGTTGTTCGCGTGATCATGCTTTCTGGAAAATGTTCCACTCGTGAGTGTTTCACCTCCTTCGGGTGTCAACGCAAATGCCCGCATCATCAACGGCGAATCGTAGGGAACACGAAGGGCAACATTCCCTTTAATCCTATTTCCTCGATGGGAATTTCCGATTTCCGCTTCGGAAAGCATAAGCGTATTGCTCGCACCATCGGAAATACTCGCGAACGTTGGCTGGAATCGGTCTCCTGCCGCACCAAACAGCCCTCGCGGTGCCAATCCGCCGCGGCCATCACCGGGACCGATGTCGTGTCGCCAGACGACGTGAAGGTCTCCGGCACAAACACGGTAACTGGTCCTGCCCAAATTCGTGAAACCCTGGCCTGTTGTAGAGGGACAAACCAGCGTCGCAATGTTTTCTCTCCAAGGCACTCGATAGGTGATGTTATTCTCCGTAACCGTTTCCCTGACGCACCAGGGTCTTGCGGGACGGCCTTCACCGGGTCCCGATTCGTATGGATTATCTTCCAAAATTGCCGCAACGAGCGAGTGCAGAGGCTGTTGCTCGAGGAAGGGAAGGATCGACGGGATGTAACTGATAATGGTTCTTGGCCACCATTCGTCGGGGGGAAAGCCGTAGCGAAACTGTTGGGGATTGCTTGCCGCAGAGAAGACGCTATGGGTATCGACGTGATTATGTTGTGCGAGTGCGATTTGTTTGAGGTGATTGGTGCATTGCATTCTTCGGGCGGCTTCTCGAGCGGCCTGCACGGCGGGCAGAAGGAGTGCGACGAGCATGCCGATGATGGCAATGACGACAAGGAGTTCGACGAGCGTAAAACCTCGTTTGCGAGTGGAGTCGGCGAGCGGTTTGTGTTTCACTAAATTGCCCCCCCCCCCCAATTTAACATTTTGCGGCGATATTCTTGCATAGTTTGTTGCTCCTTTGTTTGTTTGACGAGTATTGTAATAACAGGCAGTGTAACATGTTAACGCAAGAATGTCAACTGGGGAGAGTGCACGAGCGATTGTGCAAGAGTTTGATATTGATTTGTTCGATAGACTCACCCGGGGGCTGACGCCCCCGGCTCGTGTGCTAACGAATCCATTCTAATCCCGTGAGTTCGATTTTTGGTACTCAAACCAAATTTCAGGATCAGGCTCGTATAACTTCGCCTCCTCCTCCGTTTTCGGCGGCTCAAGCGGACGCACTACTCGAAAGCCAATGCTCGGATTGTTCACAATCCACCAAATACTCTTCGGAAATTGCGGGTCATCCGCACGCCATCGCTCGTCGTAACGCAATCGCCGAGCCGAACGGAGATCCGCAGACTCATCCGAATCCGCACTGCCTCCTCGAACGACATTGATCCCATCTTGGCCGCCAACCCGAGTCAGTGCCGGTCTAACCGGTGCGGCAAACGTTCCCGGCTGACGATTCGCATACGTATCTGCCGCATATCGCTCAAGCACCCATTCCGCAATGTTTCCGTGCATATCGTACAATCCCCACGGATTCGGCTTGAGTTGCTTAACCTGCTGGACATCGCCCATCGTGTTATCAAACCACCAGGCATAATCGTCGAGGTCGCCGTCATCATCACCAAAGGAAAACCGCGTTGCGGTGCCAGCCCTGCACGCATATTCCCATTCCGCTTCGGTCGGGAGGCGATAATATCGACCGGTAATTGCCGTCAACCATTTGCAATAGACCTGGGCGGCATACATGGTCATTCCAGCAGCGGGATAGCCTGCTTTCCCTTTGTTATTGTGGCTATCGGAAATCCCCCAAAGATTTGTGGGAGCGGCCAGTGCATCGGCAAGCCGTTCGCGTTCCGTGAGAGTGTCCGACACACCGCGGTTTTGGCGGAGGTATCGCAGAGCGAATTGTTCAAAAGCAAGCCACGTTGTTTCGTGTTCTTCCATCCAGAAGGGCTTCACTTCGATTTCGATTTGCGGCCCTTCGTCATCGTTTCGTCCTTCTTCGGAGGCGGGACTGCCCATCGTGAATTTTCCGCCCTTGATGGGAACCATTGTAAATGTAATGTTTGTACCAGGAATAGTTTCGGTATAGGATTTCATCTCGGCTTCGGTCGCCGCGACGGAATCGGGCAACGGAGCGGGATTTGCGAGGAACGTCATCGCGGATTGGAATAGGGGATTTTTCATTGCGGCCTCTCGTTCGGGATCGGCTTCATCAGCGGCGACGGGACAGGCAAGTGCAAGGGAGAGTCCCAGCACGGCGGCGAGCAGATAGGCTTTTTTCTCTTTCATCAGTGTTTGCGTATGTAGAAGTTGAATGGTTAACAGCATTCTATCATAACCAAACCGCTTTGGGGAGTCCGGCAAAGCGGCATCCACCGGAGAACCGGGCTCCGCTCCCGGCCCCCGTGCTGTGGCGGTCTCAAAATTGCTGCAAACCGCTCCGCATCACGCCGTACGACCATTGCACCGGCTCCTCTTTCGGCGGCACCGGCACACGGACGATGGCATGACGCACATCCATCGGGCGGCGAAGTTGCTGCAAATTGGCTTCATCAAACACCAATTTATAGGTCGCCTGCCGCTCCGGTCTTGGCTCCGTATCGCTCGGCTGCATAAAGCAATAGGTCGCAAACGCACCGAGAACGAAGCCGAGTGCAATTTTTGCAACGGAGTGCACGCGGCCGGGCTGTTTCGGCTCCTTTTCCCGAATGACGGGAACCATTTGGGTGAGTTGGTGTTCAAAGTCCATAGGAAGGAGTTAGGAGTCTGGCGGAAGGAGTCAGAATGTTTCGCTTCTAATTCCTGTCGCCTAACTCCTTTTTAAGCCGGTCGATTCCGTTTTGATAATCGCTATGTACGGAACTGATCGGCCGTTGGGTTAATTCGGCAATTTCTCGAAAAGTCAGGTTTCCCCAAATCTTGGCAATCACGATTTCGCGAATGTGTTGCGGCAAGGTTTCGAGGAGTTGGGTCAATTCGACGCCGTCGAAGGGCTGCGTCCGATCGGGCAGGTTTTCGAACCAGTTATCGAGCGGCGGCGGTCGGAACCATCGTTTTTTGCGTAGTCGGTCGATGGCGGTGTTTCGCACGACGCGGTAGAGCCAGGCTTTGGGCTCATCGGGTGGCGGTTTGGCCGCAAGCAATTTCAGGAACGCATCTTGGACGACATCTTCCGCTTCGCGG
The DNA here is from genome assembly GCA_009778035.1 of Planctomycetaceae bacterium. Lineage (GTDB taxonomy): Bacteria > Planctomycetota > Planctomycetia > Pirellulales > Thermoguttaceae > WRKP01. The sequence goes on along the minus strand of WRKP01000025.1, from coordinate 9,560 downwards.
TCGGCCCATTGCCGGGCGTACAGGATCAATCCTCGGACGTGTGTGTGCCAAAGGTGTTGAATGTCCATTTTTTCGTCATTCCGGCGCGGCTAACGGCGGAATGGTTACATTATAGACGATTGAACGGCAGGATTTTCCCGAGAATTTCCCTGGAAATCTTTATGTAATTTCCGTCCATCACGTACTCATCCCTCGGCGGAACGCTTCGGCCAAAGACAACGGAACTGCCGCCTCCGCCGCAATCACTTGCGCCCGATTCTCCGCAACCCTTGCCTTCATCTCCTGTTCCTGAGCAAGTGCCTGCGCCCGACGCTCTTCCGCCCGAGCCCTGGCAACCCGCGTGTCCGCTTCGGCTTGATCCGCCTGAAGACGCGCTCCGACATTTTGCCCCACGTCAATGTCCGCAATGTCAATCGACACAATACGGAATGCCGTCTGCGAATCCAATCCCCGAGCAACTACGGCTTTGGAGATATTGTCAGGATTTTCCATCACTTCAAAATGCGTCGCTGCCGAACCGATTGCGGTAATGATTCCTTCGCCGACGCGGGCAATAATCGTCTCTTCGGTTGCTCCGCCGATAAGACGCTCCAAGTTCGTCCGCACAGTAACTTGGGCTCGGACATTCAATTCGACCCCATTTTTGGCAATCGCACTGAGCATTGTTTCGCCGGACTTTTTGGGGTCGGGACAGACGATGACTTTGGGATAAACGCAGGTTCTGACGGCATCAAGCACATCGCGGCCTGCAAGATCAATCGCAGCGGCCTGGTCGAAATTGAGTTCGAGCGATGCCCGATGGGCGGCGATCAATGCTCGGATGACATTGGGCACATTTCCGCCGGCGAGGTAATGTGCAACCAATCGGCGAGTGGTGATTCCCATGGCTCCGCTGACGGGCAGACCGGCTTGTTTTGCCATAATCAGGGCTTGCACGACGACTCGGGAGCGGATTTTGAGCAGGCTCATACTGACGAGGTGCAGCATACGGATTCGTGCCCCAGACATATAGGCTTGGAACCAGAGTTGTCCGTAGAAGAAGAACAGCATGCAGAGGACTAATAGGATTAGACCTCCGCCGATGAGCAAGCCGAAGAGCAAAAATTGGTGCATGGCCGAATAGGGAGCAATGGTTGACGGGGATATGATAACAGATTTTTGGGCGATTGCACAGTCCCTGGCGGTGTTTGCTCATTTTCGCAAAAAACTCGTCTAGGAATCTCCCCGCTTTTATGGTAAAATGGCCCCGTTCTGCCTTGTATGCCGCAGAACTCACGCGTCCATGATGAAAAACGCTTTTTTTAATCGGTACGGATTCCGTATTCTTATTGTTATATTTTTCCTCCTCCCCCTTATCGGACAAGGTACAAACCGTACCATCCAAAGCAACTCCAATAACGTTGCCGATTGGCTGCCCGATTCCTTCGAAGAAACTCACCAATATCAATGGTTTCTCTCCCATTTCCCCTTTGAACGCTTCGTAATCGTCAGTTGGGAAGGCTGCACCGTGCAAAATTGGCAAGGCACCGTTCACGATAATCCCATCCTCGAAATGTTCGCCCAACGCCTCGTTCCCGGGCAAACCATCGACAACATCGGGCAATGGGCCGAAGAACTCATCCAAGCCGATATTGACGTTCCGCTCGATGTTCAACTGTCGCCGCCCCCCGCCGCACCGCAAACTTTCGATGAATTGGCGGACGACGAACAACTGCCCGTATACACCACGTATTTCAAGACCGCTCTGACCGGCCCGCGACTCTTCCGTATGCTCAAAGACCTCTATTCCGGCGAAGGTCTCAGCGGAATCCGCCTCGAAGATGCCGAAATTCTCGAAAAACTCAAAGGAGTCCTCATCGGTCCCGATGGACAAAGCACGGCAATTCTCGTTACCCTGACCCAGGAAGCACCGCAAGGCAAAGAACTGGCCTTGGTGCTTGATGCAATCAAAGAAATCGGTCGGGAATGCGGCGTGCATCCGCAAATCCAGGCCGATGACCGATTCGTCCTGGCGAAAATGTCGGGGGCAATCATCGAAACCGTCGGGGAAATGATTTACGGGCGCAATCCCAGCACGGACGGCGTCATTCTCGGGGGCCCGCCCGTCGATAACGTCGCAATCACGCAAGAAGGCGAACAAACCCTCAAACGCCTTGCAGGTCTATGCGGTCTCATCGGGCTCACCCTCGCCTGGTTCTGTTTTCGGGATTTCCGCCTGACCATGTTCGTCTTTTTCATGGCGCTAATCAGTGCCGGCGTCGCCCTGGCAAGCGTTTCGTTCTCCGGTGTGCTTTTAAGCCCCATCGGCTGGGGTTCCTTCGGGACTTGCGATGCCATTCTCCTCAGTATGCCCGCATTGGTCTACGTGCTCGCCATGTCCGGGGCGATTCATATGATCAATTACTACCACGATGCCGTCCGCGAGCAAGGGCTTGATATGGCACCGGAACGCGCCGTTCGGTATGCCTGGTATCCCTGTTTTTGTGCGAACATCACGACGTCCTTCGGCTTGATTTCGCTGTGCATGAGCGGACTGATTCCGATTTCCAAATTCGGCTTCTATTCCGCGCTCGGCATTATGCTGCAACTCATTTTGCTGTTCTATTATTTGCCGACGCTGCTGCATTTTTATCCCTCGCATAAGGTCGCGGCCCAACGGACGCTGAATATCAACAAGGATTCCACGATGCAAGTCATCTGGCGGGTTTGGAGCAAATTTATCATCCGAAACGCCGCCGTCGTTACGGTAATTTGCACGATTTTGATGTTCGTCTTCGGATTAGGATTAACCCAACTCCAAACATCGGTCAAGATGATGCGGTTTTTTTCGAGCGATTCGGAAATCATCGCCCATTACACCTGGTTGGAAGACCGTCTCGGCCCGCTCGTTCCGATGGAAATTGTCGTCCAATTCGATAATGAACAACTGTTGGATGATGAGGGCCGCAATCGCGTCCTGACGCTGGAGCGTCTGCGTCTCATCGAAAAAATCAGCAATGCCCTCCAGACGGACCTCGCGGATTTCGTCGGCGGTGTGATGTCCGCCGAAACGATGACGCCGCCGCCGTTGCCCGCTCCCGAAGGCCGAAAACCGCTGTCCTATATCGCATACGAGCATACATTCAGCCGGATGCTGGATAGTGCCCGGCCCGACCTGCGCGACTACATTACCGTCGAGGGCAATCTTTCTCTCCTGCCCGGGCGAGACCGAATGCAAAATCTCGAGCAACTCGACATCACGGCCGATGAGGCCGACCGCTTGATCGCCGCCGGGATCGACGATGTTAAGAAATTGGTCAGCGTGGCCAACGATATGGAATTCGCCGGAATCACCCGGGAGGAACTCCGGGAACTACGCCGAAAGGCAGTCCAATGGGAAAGACAGCACGGCACCGACCTCTGGCGAATCAGCCTGCGTGTTTGGTCGTTGAAAAAGGACATCGACTATGCGCTGTTTCTCGACCATGTAAGGGACGTCGTCGAACCGATTATTACGGAGGCGAACTCCCTGCTCCTAACACCTGACGCCCCCATCACCGCCGTTTATACCGGGATGGTGCCCGTCGTCTACAAAACGCAGCATGAACTCTATCGCGGATTGGTATACAGTTTTGTGGCATCGTTTTTCCTTATCGGCATCGCAATCAGTTTCATTCTCAAGAGTCCGATTGCAGGATTTTTGGCGATGGTTCCGAACCTGTTCCCGATTTTTATCGTGTTCGGCTTCATGGGGCACTACGGCGTGCTGATCGACATCGGCACGATGATGACGGCGAGCGTCGCGCTCGGGATTGCAACGGATGATACGATACACTTTTTAACTTGGTTTCGGCACGGAATCGATCAGGGCAAAACGAGGCCGGAGGCGACGCAGTATGCGTATTCACGCTGTGCGTCTGCGATGACGCAAACGACGCTCATCGCGGGATTCGGCTTGGCGGCATTTGCTTTAAGTACCTTTACGCCGACACAGATGTTTGGTATTATGATGCTGGCGATATTGTTGGCGGCAACGATCGGCAACTTGGTATTCCTCGCCGCGATATTGAACACGCCGATCGGCAAATACTTCGAGCCCGTCGGAAAACGCTAATCCCGTTAGCCGCGTCGCCCTGCGACGCGCTCGGCAAACACGCGTTGCGGAGCGACGCGGCTAACAACCCTTCAGAATGGAAAAACCCGATATACAACCCGACGATTTTCAAATCACCGACTCGGCAAACGACCAGCCGCAGGAAAATACCACGCCCTTTACCGTCAACGTTTCCGAACGCGTCAAACGCTTGCCGCCGTATCTCTTTGCGGAATTAAACAAACTCAAATACGAAAAACGCCGTACCGGTGCGGACGTCATCGACCTCGGGATGGGCAGTCCCAGCGACCCGCCGCACCCGATGATTATCGACAAACTCATCGACGTCATCAAAGACTCCAAACTGCATGCATACAGCCACGCACGCGGAATCCCGCATCTGCGAAGGGAAGTTGCCGCTCGATATGCAAAATACTATGACGTCCAACTTGATCCCGAAACGGAAACCATCGTCTGCATCGGTTCCAAAGAAGGACTCTCACATCTTTGTTTGGCCTTGCTCGGAGCGGGCGATACCGCCATTGTGCCGGCACCGCATTTTCCCGCACACCTTCATGCCGTGATGCTCGCGTCCGCCAATTCTCTGGTATTGGATGTTACAAACCCGGAAAAACTCCTCTCGAACATTGCAATTACCTGCCAAACCATCTATCCGAAACCGAAGGTTGTCATTGTCAACTATCCGCACAATCCGACGGCGACGGTCGTCGAACCGGAATTTTACGCGGAACTCGTCAAACTGGCCAGACGCTACGGGTTTATGGTCATCAGCGATATGGCTTATGGTGATGTTTGCTTTGACGGTTATCGGGCACCGAGTTTTTTGTCAGCACCGCGGGCGATTGAGGTCGGCATTGAAACGACGACAATGAGTAAAGGATACAATATGGCGGGTTGGCGGGTCGGTTTTTGCTGCGGGAACGCGGAAATTGTTCGGGCATTGGCAACGGTCAAGACATATTACGATTATGGAGTGTTTACGGCGTTGCAGATTTCGGCGATTACGGCAATTCGCCATGCGGGCGGAGCGGTCGAGGCGCAGGCGAAGGTTTATCAGAAGCGGCGGGACGTGTTGTGTGATGGATTGCAGCGATTGGGTTGGAATGTGGTGAAGCCGAAGGCATCAATGTTTGTCTGGCAGCAGGTTCCGCCGGAGTGGCAGGCGAAAATGAGCACATTTGATTTTGCGATGAAGTTATTACGGGAGGCGGATGTGGTGGTGAGTCCGGGTTCGGCTTTTGGCGAGTTGGGTGAGGGTTATATGCGTTTGGCGTTGGTGGAAAAGGAGGACCGATTGCGTCAAGCGATTCGGCACATCAAACGCGCCCTGCGGTAGGATGCGTGGACGGGACACGCTCCCGTTTCATTGTTGCGAAACACTTGCCTTTTTCTCTTTCCGCCATACAAACCAGTAAAGAGCGGCAACAAAAACGATGCCCAGCACAAAGAAAACCCACAAATACGAAAGGCCGATGATAAACCATAAGAATAGTTCCCAACCGCTTTTAATGCCGACCATAAATTGGGATGAAAATGAAAATCGCGACTCGTCAATCGCGATGCTTTCGTAATAGGCAACAATCAGGGTGCTGAATGCGATGCGGTCATTGAGATACCTCATCCGGCCTTCGGCAGATTCTATTCTTGTTTGCAAATTCCCTATTTCTCTCTCGATGTCGAGCATTTCGCTCACATTTGCCGCTTGATTCAACAGTTCAGTATATCTGGCTTGAAGTTCCTTTTGTGTTTTTATCCGCGATTGAACATCAATGAATTCCTCTGTTACATCAAGCACATGAATGTTTTTGCTATCGAATTTATCAACGCTTTCGGAAATGTTTTGCAAAAGCAAATCGAAATTGTCCGCAGGAACACGGATGGTTAATTTATGCTCAATCTGGTCAGAATGATCGACAACGGTATCGTTTGATATGTAGCCGTTGAGTTCCCGAACAGCCTGTACGATTAACGATTTTGTTTTATTGACGTCTGCCGTTTCAAATCTGATGTCTCCCCTTTTGACGAGTTTTCGGTCTATTGTTTCAGCACTTTCGGATTGTTGTTCTGCCGCATCGTCTGCTGTCGAGAGCGATGCAAGAGAAAGAGCGGGATAACCCTTTTGCACGGCAGAACCGCAGGAAGAAAAAGTTACAGCAACTAATGCCGCCGCCAGGAGAGCCATTGCCTTTTTCATTGTCATGATTGTTCCCCTAAAGAGAATCGGAGCTGCTGCATAGAGGGATTGTACTCCCTTTTTTCGGCATTTGCAAGGTTTGCGGAGCCCGGCCGGGCCGTCTGCAAGTTTCACATTGGGTAAAATCCCAGTGTATGGCGTAGATCGTGCCAATGTTTTTTGGCCCATCGTCGGATATGTGCGAACCGGCAAGGATGCCGAGAAGGACGAGGGCGAGCATTCCGTGATAGGGATGTGAGATGCCTTGGTTGGAGCGAGGATCGGGCAGAGAGGCGATGGCGTTGGCGAGGGTTTCGAGCGGGGATCGGGACATCGTGAACTTTCGTGTTCAAAATGAATGGACTTACAGAGGTACTACGTTTCTCGAGACGATTTGTATGGGAAAAAATAAAAAACTTGCACTCGCCTGGGGCCCGGGAGGGCCTATCTTACTCCCACGGCTCGTGCGATTGCACTCTCGCGCCCGCCCCCCGGTTGACGCCGCAGACGCATTACGCTATAAACAGGCCTTCACTATCAAAAAGAAAGCCAAATATATGAAAAACAGTCGCCGCAATATGTTAAATTGGGGGGGGGGGGGCAATTTAGGCAGCCGCGCCTTCACCCTCGTCGAACTCCTCGTCGTCATCGCCATCATCGGCATGCTCGTCGCACTCTTGCTTCCCGCCGTCCAAGCCGCTCGCGAAGCCGCTAGACGTATGCAATGCACCAATCACCTCAAACAAGTCGCCCTGGCCGCCCACAATTTTGCCAATACTCACAATGATGGACTCCCCCCGATGAACATCGGCTCCAGAAGATTCGTCGGATTCTGGTTCCTCATCCTGCCCTACATCGAACAACAAGCAGCATACGACCGATTGGCCGGCCTCTCCGACCATAGCGGATTGGCTCGCAATATCGAAGGACAGGGTGCCGAACAAAACGTCAACAGTGCTTCGCACGTTACCCGAGGCGGGCAAAACTCCCTGCCCGGTGCAACTCCCGCCGAAAGAGTCGAATACTTGCAGCAGTTGGCACGGATTCCCATTTATTATTGCCCGACGAGAAGGCCGTCCAGCGGAACGCTCACCACGGGAGGTTATACCGACGCTGGCGGTGCAAATTCTTGGGGAGCACGGCATTGTGACCGTCCCCAACCCATTACCCGTTGGGCCTACGGGCCTTCGTCTGATTACGCGATTGTCGGATTATCCTACCGACCGCCCAATGACCAGCCCGCCGAACATCGTAATTCTACGGATGTCAATGTGATGGCGACGCAAAATAACGTCCTTGATGATACAAGGCAACCTGCGGGTAATGATGGTCCCGGCGTCGATGGAGATGGCGGCTGGGATGCTTGGGCAGGGCGGCAAGTTGGCCCTTTCCGGTCGGCAACTCATTCGCAAAGAGCAACCGGCAGCGAGCCCCTCTATCAACCCAGTATGGTAAGCACTTGGAGGCCTCGGGATACTTTCAGTTATTGGAGGGATGGGACGAGCAACCAACTTGTCGTCGGTGAGAAGTATATGGTTGCCGACGACGTGAACTCTAATGTCTTCGATTCTACTTGGCTTTGGGTTCACGGCGACACGTGGAATGGAACTGTTCGGCAATTTCATCCTACGATGCCGTTGGGTCGCGGCAATGTCCGCGAAATGTCCAGTTGCCATCAAACTGCAAGGCGTTTCGGCAGTGCACATCCCGGCGTTGCTAATTTTGCTATGGGCGATGGCTCAATCCGGGGTATTTCGACATCCACGCCGCTCACGATCCTAATCCCGTTAGCCCATGTTCGAGACGGCAACTCCGTCTCGTTGCCGTAGTGGTGCCGGATGCGCGGCGAACATGAACCCTTAACCTTTAACATATTAGACAATATGACACAAAAATCATTCATCCCCTTTATATTGCTTGGTTTCGTTTTTCTGCTTGGCTGTGCCGACAGGCAGCCGTTGGGTGGTACGGTAACATTTTCCGATAATGGCGAGCCGGTTCCCTTCGGCGTCGTGGAGTTCAGTACGGATACATTCCGTGCAGATGGGGCGATTCAGTCCGATGGCACATACATTATCGGCACGGATACGTTGACGGATGGGATTCCCAAGGGAATGTATTCTATACTTGTGCGAGTGGATGAGGACGAGACAATTCAGCGGCCTGATGGGACGTTGAATTCGATTACGCGATCTCTCATTCATACAAAATACAACAATCCAATGACATCGGGATTGACGCATGAGGTGGACGGTTCCCGGACTGCCCGGACTTTTGATATTCAAGTCTATAGGGCACCGTAGCCGGCCGGCACTCACGCACTCGCGACCGCTTGCTTGAGCGTCTTGACGAACTGCGTAACCGGCTCGATGCAGTCTCGCCCGTATTGCTCGACGAGTTTCACGACCGCACTGCCGACAATCACGCCGTCCGAAATGCCTGCCATATTTTTCGCCTGTACGGCATCCGAAATCCCAAAACCAATCGCACACGGAATATCCGTGTGCTGCTTCGCCTGGGCAATGATTGTTTCGATGCCTGATTTGATTTCGCTCCGCATTCCGGTAACGCCGAGCGACGAGACGCAGTATAAAAATCCTTCCGCTTCTTTCGCAATCATGGCAACCCGGTCGGCGGAAGTCGGGGCCACCATCGAAATAAGCGTTATCCCGAATTGCCTGCACTCCGCGGCCAATTCGCCTTTTTCCTCAAAAGGCATGTCGGGAACGATAATTCCATTGAGGCCGGCATCGCGGCATGCCGTCAGGAATCGTTCCTTTCCATAGACATAAATCGGATTGAGATACGTCATAAACAGCAACGGGATTTGGACTTTGCTGCGGACTCTTGCCAGCATTGCGAAAAGTTTGTCCGTTGTTGCTCCATTATCGAGTGCACGCTGGCTGGCGGCCTGGATGACGGGACCCTCGGCAATGGGGTCCGAAAATGGAATGCCGACTTCGATGGCATCCACACCTGACTCCGCCATCGCGACAATCAGGCGTTCCGTCGTATCGATACAGGGATCGCCGCCGGTAATAAAAATGATGAGCGACTTGCGGTTCGGAAGCACGGGAATCGGACGGGATAGCCAAGAAAACCCCATTCTAATGCCTGACATACCGGCCGTCAAGTATAGTTGTTCCTCACTCCGCCGGCGGACTCACGACGATGGAGATATTCCGGGTCGTACTTTCGATGGTGTAGACGATGTCCGATGTGCGTGGGGAAGCATATTTCCTATCCGTCAGATAGACGAGCGGAGCATCGGGATTTTCATCGTGCGCCGCCATA
>WRKP01000024.1 GCA_009778035.1 Planctomycetaceae bacterium | reverse complement strand
CCCATACAGTATGGGTTTCCGGCGAGTACAAACTGCCAAAAATGAAATCACACAGCAGCACAAAACTGCTGTATTTCTAGGCTGAAAACGAAAAGCCCTCGGTGGGAGTCGAACCCACAACCTCAGCATTACGAATGCTGCGCTCTGCCAGTTGAGCTACGCGGGCACTGTATAACGCACAATCCTACACGATTTCCACGTTTTGTCAAGTTAGACCGCCTGCGAATTGCAAGCCCGTTTGAGACCGTATTTCGTTTTGGAAACTCCTCAATCTTACCATCCTGGCCGCAAAAATCCTTATGGCTTCACAAAATCAGTTTTACATAAATCAAAAACTGGAGCAAACCAGGATCATTGTCAATTACTTGTGATGCTTCATATCCCTCTCCTGCAAATGCTCCTTCGAGATGATCAACAACCCATATATTCCGCTTCGGCCACGATAACCCACCGCTCCCTACCTATTGACAACAATGGAATGGGAAAATAGAATGACTGCCAACTGGTGCCCATTTCCTTTTTTCCTAAACATTAAAGGAGGTCGCCATAAACATTCGTGTTTTCATTTTGCTCGCCGTTTTTTGTCCGGCAGTCGTATTTAACACTATCATCACTACAAAAAAACAGTGAAACTCTATCGGTTTAGCACGAATCTCCTTTTAATCCTGTTGCTGTGTTTTGAAGTTGTTCTTTCCGAAACCATTTTGGCCCAGGAAATGCCACAACAAGAAATGCAGCGAGCAGCCGTCCAAGAACTCGCAGACTACATAGAAAATTTGCTCCACAAAGGCTTTGCACACAGGGAACAAATCAAATCAGGACAGATGAACATCGCAAGCCAGCAGGCAATGCTACGAAACGATGTTCCGGTCTCCAAACGTTCGCGTGAAATAACTATTGCCTTTGACGAAAATAGACAACGAGTAGATCAGAGCAACATTTTTTCACCGCACAATTCATACGACGAAGTCGGATGCCGCGGTTGTTATAAAAAAGATACTCGGCTCATTCTCGATTTCAGACGAGATAACACAGAATCAGCAGACGGTACTCATTTACAGTACGTGATGGATATTTGGGACGAACAACAACTCGCAGGAGCACAAATTGATGGATACGATGTTGCTACTCCCTGGACGGAAGAACTCGGAATCGTACCGCAGTATCTTATTTATTTTAATGGTGCGACTTGGCGTTTTCCAACAAAAAAAACGCTCGAAGATGCCAAAAATTATTTGTTTGTAAATACGCTCGGCAGATTGAAGGCTCTCGATGAAATGCTCGTAGGACCATCTGGCTGGCAACCCTCCATCACTTGGACTGGCATCGACAAAAACTCACCATTCGTAGCAGAATTATCATCATTTTTTACCGATCATCGCGAAGAGATAGTATACAAACTCACCGTAACAATAACGAAAGAAGAGTACAAAGGAACTACGTGTAAAAAAATCACGTTTACTTCCACATTCTCTGATGATGCCGTCGTGGTTAATACTCTGTGGATTGCAATAGAGCAGGGATATGCTCTGCGAAAGTATCATTATCAAAACAGTCGGTATGACGAATTACTGGAAATAGATGTCGCACTGGATGAAAGCAGTGGTATTTGGTTTCCTTCCGCCTGGAACTACGAACGGACAATGCTCAGTGGTCAGCCCGGTTTCTCGCAATATGGTACAGTAAGGAACGTCGTTTTGAATAAGCCGATTCCAGACGATGTTTTTGAGATAAAGAATATTGAAATTATTCCAGCAGGCGTAATGGTTCGTTGGCATGCAGAACTTGTTCCTCCGCCGCACGGAGTTCATCCCTCTGGCGAACTCCTCTGGGATGGAAACGACATTGTTACTCGCGGTATGCTCGCTGAAAATTTAGTAGCGGACATCATTGCGGAAGATAAAAGCAAACGAATCCAAACGATTATCCTTGCCAATGTTATTATCGTTGGACTCATCGTCGCAATTATTTCGTGGCGATACTATCAACGCCTGAAACAGTAAAACTAGAGCGTATTTCAAATTGCTCTGGACAAAAGGGATACCTCAATATGTTTTTTAGCGAAATCCTTCCTGTAAAACGACACCCGGCGCCCCCCCTGTTGACGGTCAAGCATTTCGTGTTATACTTCCCGACGTGCGATAAACGAAGGCGTTTATCGGCGCAGTCTTCATTGACTGTGCCGGTAGACGCCTTTTTTCATGGACAATTTTTAAGGACACTTTTTTGAAGGAGTATTACCCATGACCACAACACACAACGTTACTTTCGGGAAAAAACGATGGATCATCCTGTTTTTCCTCTTGGTTGCCGTCAGCACCCTCGGACTCTTCATTCCCGACTCTCTTTGGGAGTTGGACGAAGAAACCGCAAAATTGCTCAATCCCTCGGACATCGCCTGGATGATCACGGCAACGGGACTCGTCATGCTCATGACACCCGGTCTCTCGTTTTTTTACGGTGGAATGGTGCGTTCCAAAAACGTCATTTCAACCATGATTCAAAGCGTGATGGCAATGGGACTTATCAGCATCGTCTGGCTGGTCGTCGGATTCAGCCTCGCTTTCGGTGAAAGTTGGTACGGCTTCATCGGCGACCCGAGAACATTTTTCATGTTCCAAAATGTCGGTGCCAGCCCGACCGGTCCCGGTCTCGACGCACTGGGATTGACGATTCCGCTCGCCCTTTTCGCTTTGTTTCAACTGAAATTTGCGATTATCACGCCGGCACTGATTACCGGTTCGTTTGCGGAACGAATCCACTTTTCAGGCTACATGATTTTTATGCTTTTGTTTTCGCTACTGATCTATGCTCCTCTTGCCCATTGGGTCTGGCACCCGGAAGGATTTCTCGGCAATATGCTGGGCATCGCCGATTTTGCCGGCGGAATTGTTGTTCATGCTTCATCGGGAATTGCTGCGCTGGCAGGCGCGATTTATCTCGGGCGGCGGCACTACAAGGGGAAACATGTACCGGCAAATATGCCGATGGTGCTTCTTGGTGCCTGTTTGCTTTGGTTCGGTTGGTTCGGTTTCAACGGCGGTTCCGCTCTCGGGGCAAATGAAGAAGCGGTCAAAGCATTTCTGAACACGAATATGGCGTGTGCGGCAGCGATGCTTGCCTGGGTTCTCTTCGATACGGTACGCAATCACAAGCCGTCCGGTATGGGACTTGCCATCGGTGCGATTGTTGGTCTCGTTGCCATTACGCCGTGTGCCGGTTGGGTAACGGTCGGACAGAGCGTATTTATCGGAACGCTAACAGCGGTTTGTTGTAACATTGCCGTTCACTGGAAAAATAAGAGCAACGTCGATGATGCACTCGATGTTTTCCCGACGCATGGTGTCGGCGGGATCATCGGAACCATACTTACAGCGATTTTCGTGTTTCACGGAGATGGAACGATGGAGTATGTCTATCACATTCTCAATCATTTGCTTGCGATTGTGATTGTTTTTGTGTACACTTTCGGTGGTACATATCTTCTCTTTTGGATTACTGACCGGATGGTCAACATGCGTGTTTCGACCGAGAGTGAAATCATCGGGTTGGACCGTAGCCAACACGGCGAAGCGTACTCGATTGTAGAAGACGAAAAACTGTTTGAAGAGACGGATACGCCATCGTGAGGATTACATCGTTATGCCGCCTCGCCCTGCGAGGCGAGGAGTTGCATTCACAAAAGCCGGAAGGGACGTAGTGTGCAGGGATGGAATCATTTAGCCGATATTCCGGCAATCCATCCTTGCGATACGCCCTACTCCAGCGTTGCCCCTAATCCTTTTTGTCCCACATCTTACAGAATACGCCGCCTACTATCAGGCCTGCCGCAATGAATAAATACAACCAACCGGCTGCTGTGATGGAAAGCGTCCCATCACAATTCTGTTCTATAGGCGAGCATGGCTTGCTTCCCGGTTCCGGTGGTGTTGCTGGACAATCGCCTGGCTGTGCAAACAAAGCCGAAGGCAACAGGTATGATGCCAAGCCACCTCGTTGTGGTTTTGGCATGCCGAGATCGGGCAAAATGAAACCTTCGGCAGACTTTATGTAAGATGCCGCCATATCCGAAAGATGAGCAGAACGATCTTGCAAAGAATCCAAAATACCCGCAACACGGCAACGGGCGGATTCCAAGTCTTTGGGAATATCCATCGCCGCCTGCCAAGCATTGAAACTGCCCGTTTGTGCATCTTCTTCTACATCATTGACGGCATCAATTAACAACGTTGCTCTGCCGAAATCCTGTCCGATGGCAAACATCGTTTCCGTATCGCATTCTTGCCGTGAAGGCAAATGCGAAAAGACTAAACCGTAGGCATTGGCAATCGGTTGTGAGATACTATTGAAATTACTTCCCGTATCGAGTGTTTCTTCGATTGACCGATAATTGCTGAGTGATTGCTGTAATTCTGCCACAGGAAATCCCGATTTGTCGAGTGCTTCCAATGCTTGTTGATTTGCCTGCTTGATTTTCCGTTGGAAACGAGTAGGCCGTGTATTTTTATCATGAATATCATCATCAAGTTTGGCGGCAGCAATGATGGCAGAAATGTTCGCCAAGTATTCTCCGTCCTGACTCGGTTGCTTGTTCCGCATTACACATTGAAACGGACGGTAACGAAGCCGTGATTCCACGAACTGTTCATCCTGCGAAAAAAGTGAAAGAAATATCGCTTCAAAGGACAAAAGCGGCCGGGCGAGAATGCCCTTATTTCCCAATGCGGCACAAGTGCGGCACATGCTGTTGGCAACGTCTTGATGTAAGCCGTTGCATTTGAGTTCCTTCCAAGAAGGCTTAATAGTTCCAATCATAGATCAAATGGAGATTAAATGGTTTGCCGAGTCCGGCAACAGAAACCGCTCAAGACGGGAGCGGCACGCCATTGTAAGAACGGAGTAACCCCACCTACGACAGTGGTGCATTGCTAGCCAATTGGACAATGCTGATTCTGTCCGCAAGTATGTACGCGACGCACCCCTTTCGGAGTCACGCAACTTTACAAATCACCAACTATTTTCTACCCGGTTTCCCGGTTGACACGTAGAAAACTGTCATCCGCCGAAGCGGTCTTGAATGTTTGTTAACGTACTCGTAATTCAATCCGCTCCGACGAATCGGAACGGGATTTCTAATTGTCCGTCCGCTATGCCACACTTTTTTGCGAAATGCAATAGGTTCAATGCAAGCGACGCGGGGCTATCGGCAGAATTTATCACAAGGTCGCGGAAAAGATAGAGTTGCAGTCTTCCGATTGCATCTCCGTCGGAAATACCCCCTGTTGACGTTCGCTCATTTCGTGCTATACTGCCCGCCTGTATGATAAACAAGGGCGTTTATCGGCGCAACTTCAACTGGTTGTGCCGATATACGCCTTTTTTCATGGACAATCCCAATGACAAACATTTCGGCAAAGGAACTCGATTTCAGAGAGTTGAACGAGCAGATCGCCTCTGCTGCGGAAGATGTGCGTGTTGATGAATGTTGCGGACAACGGTTCATCGGCACCGGACTAAACGGAAAGACACTGACGATTCGCGGTACGCCGGGCAATGCGCTCGGCGCGTACCTGGACGGCGGGGTGATCCACGTTCACGGAAATGTGCAGGACGCGGTCGGCGATACGATGAATGACGGCAAAATCATCGTTCACGGAAATGCCGGTGATGCGCTCGGTTATGCGATGCGCGGCGGCGGGATTTTTGTGCGAGGCAATGCGGGATACCGAACCGGGATTCATATGAAAGAATATGAGGGCAAAAAACCGGCAATCCTCATCGGCGGCTCCGTCGGCAGTTTTTTAGGGGAATACCTCGCTGGCGGACTGCTTGTCGTTTTCGGCATCGACGCGGAAGACATACCGGTCGGAAACTTCACTGGAACTGGTATGCACGGGGGCAAAATTTTTATCAGGACGGATCGGGAACTCACGGATTTGCCGGAGCAAGTTACGGCGGAGATTGCATCCGATGCAGATTTGCAGGAAATTGTGCCGTTGATTTCCGAGTTTGCCGGATACTTCAAGATGGATGCGAAATCCCTTGCAAATCACCGGTATTATTTACTGAAACCCAACACGAAAAATCCATATACGCAACTGTATGTTAAGAATTGATCTCGGGAATACCGTTTTCACTTTGTTTTGATACCCGTTGGAAAATCGGATTCATCGGTCGTAATGGCCGCGCGGCAAAACGACACTGCTCCGCCTATTACTCGATCAAGAACCTTTCGACGGAGCCATTTAGCCGGTACTCCGGCGCAAAGAGTCTCAAAGAACATGTCCACCGCAAACCTTTATGGTTTCTCCGGTGATCCACGAAGCCTTATCGGATGCCAAAAATACGATCATGTGAGCAATATCCTCCGGCATTCCAAGCCTGCCGAGAGGGATTTTCGGCAACACTTGACTTGCTAAATCAGCATCTATCCAGCCGGTTTGCGTTGGTCCCGGAGCGACGGCGTTGACAGTGATTCCGAGTTTGCCAACTTCACTCGCAAGACTTCGCGTGAGTGATTCGACGGCAGATTTTGAAGCCCCGTAGGTTATTTGACCGGCAAAAGAATGGGCGGCATTATCGGAACTCAAGTTGATGATTCTTCCGCCAATCTTATCACATTCTTTGCGTCGCTTCACAAATTCGCGAGTCAGAAGCAACATTCCTTTTACATTGACGGCGAAAGTCGCATCAACAACATCTGCGGTCAGCGAAAAAATCGTATCCTCTCCGTGTACGTCGGCAACGGCAGCATTGTTTATCAAAATATCAACGTTGCCGAAACGCTTTTCGGCGGCATCATAGATGGCACGCACATTGGTTTCGTCTGATATGTCGGTTTCAAGAACGAAATAGTCGGCACTCATCGAGGACAACCGTGATTCCAGTTTCGTAGCGTCGCCGCTGTTCGCTTTGAAGTAGCGATCCAGTCCGTCGTGTCCCGTCGCATCTTCGTTGTAAGTATATGCGATCTTTTTGTACACAAGTACGAGTTTTGCTTTTTCATGAGCGAAGGCCAATGCCGTTGCCGCACCGATGCCCTGCGGATTGTTGACGCCCGTAATCAGCACGACTTTATTTTGCAATTCCAAGTCCATCTATTAACTGTATTGTTTTAATGTGGCTACTGTCCCGCCGAGAGCTTCGCTTTGATTGCACTTTTAACACGATTCAAATCACTATCGTTCAAAAGCGGTATGATTGTTTTGATTTGCTCTATTGGCAAGTCCCACCATTTTAGTTTTTGCAACAGATCGATTAACTCATCATCGAAACGCTTGCGTATTGGTCTTGCAGGATTTCCCGCCACAACCGTATAAGGTTCGATGTTGCTGCCGACAACCGAATTGGCACCGATAATCGCTCCATTACCAACTTGGATGCCCGGCAGTATCGTTACGTTTTGTCCAATCCACACGTCGTTACCGACAATCGTGTCTCCCTTAATCGGCATGTCTGAAAGCGGCGGAACGCCCTGTTCCCAGCCCTCAAAAATATAAAACGGAAACGTACTCGCGGCATTCATCTTGTGATTTGCACCATTCATAATAAATTCCACACCCTTTGCAATTTGGCAGAATTTGCCTATGATCAGTTTGTCGCCGTAAAAGTCGTAATGATGCGTAACATGTTTTCCAAAATCTTCGTCGCTAAAATACGAAAAGTCGCCGACAATGATATCCGGACGTGTGATAGTCGGCTTGATGTATGTTACCGAATGTCCTTTGAGCGGAAACTTCACGTTAGGGTCTGGTAAGTTGCTCATGGCGTGTTGTATGTCGAAGGCACCGGTAATGGCATTGTACGGCTTGCCGACTCCGCCGTCAAGGATGCGCGTCAAGGATGCGATTACAGAGCCGCCAGTCAGCGGTCAGCAACATGCCCCTACTAGACGCTACGGCCGTTTCCTGCTACACTGCTCGAAATACGATAAACAAAGGCGTTTATCGGTGCAATCAGTTTGCGCCGATGAACGCTTTTTTTATGCACCATCTTATGCCTAACACTGCCTACCTCATTTTGGAAAACGGTACAGTCTTCGAGGGAAAATCCCTGGGAGCACACGGAGAAATTGCCGGCGAAATCGTCTTTACGACCGGGATGACCGGCTACCTGGAAACACTGACTGATCCAAGTTACTACGGACAAATCATTCTCCAAACATTTCCTCTCATCGGCAACTACGGCATCATCCCGTCCGATTTTGAGAGTTGCTCCGTTGCCGCAAAAGGCTATATCGTCAAACATCCGTGTCAACATCCGTCCAACTTCCGTAGTGAGGGCGATTTGGACACGTTTTTGCGGGAACGCGGCATCGTCGGGCTATCAGGCATCGACACTCGGGCACTGACCAAAATAATCCGCGAAAACGGCGTGATGAACGGAAAAATCACGCCAACACCGCCGACGGATGCCGACCTTGCCGAAGCACGCAGTCATACCATCCGCAATGCCGTTGCCGCCGTTTCTGCTCGTACTGTCGTGAAAAGCGAAAACAGCAATGCCACTCGTCGCCGGATTGCGTTGATGGATTTTGGTGCCAAACGCGGGATTGTCAATGCACTGGAATCGCGTGGATGCGAAGTGTGGACGTTTCCGCATGATGCGTCGGCCCAGGAAATTATGCAAACCAAGCCGAACGGCATTATGTTAAGCAATGGGCCTGGCGATCCGGCTGATATTGGAAATAAAGGAATTATTGAAACCATCAAGGTTTTGCAAAAAGAGGGGCTGCCGATTTTCGGGATATGCTTGGGGCATCAATTTTTGGCGTTGGCGAATGGCTATTCGACGCGAAAACTCAAATTTGGGCATCGTGGGGTCAATCAGCCGGTCAAGGAATTAGCGACGGGCGGCGTGTATATCACCAGTCAGAATCACGGTTACGAAGTGATTGCGGAAGACAGTTCGTTTGTCAATGTCAACGATGGGACGTGTGAGGGCTTGGAATACGGCAATTCATTTTCGGTGCAATTTCATCCCGAGGCTTGCGGTGGTCCGTTTGACACGGCATTTTTGTTTGACCGCTTTACGGCAAGGATTGATAAATTGCCGCACTCGGCCTAGAGCGTATTCATTTTTGCTTTGGACAAAAAACGGTCATTCCGGCGAAAGCCGGAATCCAGCCGAGCAGCGTTCATACCGCTTCCCTGGTTCCCGGCTTGCGCGCGGGACGTCCTGACCAATTCTGAATACGCTCTAAATGGCGGAAGGTAGGTTGTCGATTACATCTTGCTGCGATATATTCTAAATCTGGACTCCTGCCTCCTTCCCCGCTATGGCCCAAGAATCCCAAGACTCCGGCGTTGTTCGGCTCGTCAATACCATCCTGATCGACGCAATCCAATCGCGGACGAGCGATATTCATGTCGAAACCAACGAACAAGGTATTGCCATCCGCTATCGCATCGACGGCGTGCTGATTCCGCAAACCATTTCGCCGGAAATCCGCGAAAATGCCGGTATGGTCGTGAGCCGACTCAAAATTATGGCAAACCTCGACATTGCCGAACGACGCCTGCCCCAAGATGGAAGAATCGCCCTCACAATCGGAGGCCGAAATATCGACATCCGTGTCTCCTCAATCCCTTCGCTCTACGGCGACGGCATCGTGATGCGGATCCTCGATAAGTCCTCGATGAAATTTTCCCTGCGTGGGCTCGGGATGTCGCCGCATAGTTACGAAACATTTTCGAATCTCATCCGACTGCCGCACGGGTTGATTCTGATTACAGGCCCAACGGGAAGCGGGAAAACAACGACGCTGTACAGTGCTTTAACGACCATCAACAAGCCGGGCATCAAAATCGTAACGGCCGAAGACCCCGTCGAATACCAGTTGGAAGGAATCAGCCAAATTCAAATCAATGAAAAAATCGGCTTGACCTTTGTTTCGCTGCTTCGCCGGATATTACGGCATGATCCCGACGTCGTGCTGGTCGGCGAAATGCGGGATACGGAGACGATTGAAATTGCCTTACAATCTGCGATGACGGGACATTTGGTGTTTAGTACATTGCACACGAACGATGCGGCCGGTGCTTTTACTCGGCTATTGGCCCAGGGAATCGAGCCGTTTTTGGTGTCGAGTTGCGTTGATGCGGTCGTTGCGCAGCGGCTGGTGCGTAATCTTTGTCCGCATTGTAAAAAGCCGTACGATCCCGATTCCGACGATGTGCCGGAAGATTTTCCTTTGGATGCACTGTATGGAGGCCAAAATTTGGCGATGCGGGGTGTTCTCAAAGGAGTCGGCTCGCCGGACGGCAAAATCTACCGAGCGGAGGGTTGCGTGCATTGCCGAAATGTGGGATACCGGGGCCGAAGCGGAGTGTATGAATTGCTGGCGTCTTCGGATCGCATTCGGGACTTGGTCGAGCGTAATGCACCGGCTTGGGAAATCAAGCGGACGGCGATTGAGGAGGGAATGCTTACTCTCCGAATGGAGGGTTGGCGTAAGGTGATGGCGGGCGAGACTTCCGTTGAGGAGATTGTTCGGGTCACGCGAGCCGACGCGAATGCGGCCAGCCGGAACCAACCCGGGGGCTAACGCCCCCGGCTCTTGCGCGCGAGGCTCGTGCAGCATTCGGTATCTTGCCCGTTGACAACGGCGAATCTTTACGCTAATATGGTCCTTTTAACCCCATTATGTCCAATCCAACTATGAAACGAACTCTGCTTTTCCTCACGGCAATCATATTTGCGGTCAGTTCCGTCGCCCAGGCCGCGGAACCTACGGTCATCAGGCCCTTCAACGGCACCAACCTCGATGGCTGGAAATTCAAAACCGGCGACCGCGAAAACTCCTGGACGGTCGGAAGACTCCGTGCCGATGCAACAACGTTTGAACTCCTTCCGATGCCCGCTGGCCCAGGCCCGCAAGCCCGACCCGCTGGAAACCAAATCGGACAGCGATTCCAACAAGCCGCTTTCGTCAATATGGTCGGTTCTGACTGGCGAACCGCAGGCCGAGGCGTTGATATCTACACCGACGCGACATTCGGCGACTGCACCATCAAATTGGAATTCCTCATTACCCGGGGATCCAACAGCGGCGTGTACCTGATGGGCGAATACGAAGTGCAGATTTCGGACAGTTTCGCAAAAGCCCCGGATGCTCCGCTCCGCCAAGGCGATATGGGCGCGATTTACAGTGCGGCCGCTCCTTCCCGGAATGCCGCCGGTGTGCCGGGAACTTGGCAGACGTATGAAATCGAATTCGTCGCACCGCGGTTCGACGCAGCGGGCAACAAAACAGCCAATGCGTTGTTCAAACGAGTTGTTCTCAACGGCGTGCTCATCCAGGAAAACGTCGAGGTAGGCGGCCCGACGGGCGGCGGTCTCACGATGCGCGAAGCCGCGACGGGCCCGTTGATGCTGCAAGGCGATCACGGCCCTGTTGCGTTTAGGAATATCGAAATCATTATTCCGTAATGCAGGACTTGCAAACACAGGAGCAGCGTTGGCCGCTCCTCTGGGTTCCGGCGTGCGCTGAAATGACGATGCGTGTGCCGGAATGACGGAAGTGTTCCAGCCCCATTTGAAATGTGCTTTAACGTTCCCGCTCCCCCTTGCAAAACGGGGGAAATTGCCTATCATTAGGGGCGGAAAAGTACGGACGAAAAAGGAAAAATATGGTTGCCCTGCCCCCCGATTTTGACCTCAGACAGACAATTTTGATGGACGGCCCCTTCGGGCCCCAGGAAACAGAGCGACTTACGCACGCCCTCAGTGCCGACGTCACTCAAATCGAACTGCTCCGTACCGCTATCGGCGAACTCGAAAACGAAAATACCAGCGGGAAACTCAGTCCCGCCGGATACGTCCGACTCGGTGTCGCTAACTACCTCCTCGGACACTACGAAACCGCCATCGCATCCCTTAAAAAAGGCGACGGCGGGGCACTGGCACTCTTCCATATCGCAAAAGCCCGATTCGCACAGGGACTCTACCAAGATGCCCTGACAAGTTACGATGCCGCTCAAAAAGCAGGTTACAATGCCGATGCTTGCACTTTAGGACGAGCCGAAGTCTATTGCTATCAGGCCCAGCCCGAAGAGGCATTGAAACACTTGGATAAACTGCAAGGAGCCATCGAACAGACGGCGGAATACCTTTATCAACGCGGTGCCGCCCTGTCGCAGATGCTTTACGACGAGGACGGCAACCTCTTGACGGGACAGGCCATCAAGTTTTACGAACGGGCTGTCGCGATCGATAAAAACCATCCCGGCGCGTTGTTCGGTTTGGCCTTGGAATCCGAACGCCGTGGGAACGATGAAGAAGCCTTGGACATGTACAAAAGGGCGATTTCCCGGTTCCCGACGCATTCCGGTGCATTGTTCAATCTCGGCGTTTTGTACGAAGATATGGGAATGTACGATCAGGCAATCGTCTGTTTTCAGCGGATTGCGGATTCGCAGCCGGCCAATCAGAAAGCGAAACTCTTCTTCAAGGATGCAAAGGCATCGAGTGAAATGCACATTGACGAGGAGACGCAGCGGCGGCGAGACCGAATGAGTCAAATCTTGAACCAGCCGGTTTCCGACTTCGAGTTGTCGGTGCGGAGCCGAAATTGCCTCAAAACGATGGGCATCATGACGCTTGCTGATTTGTGTTCGCATACGGAGCAGGAATTGCTGACGAGCAAGAACTTTGGCGAGACGAGTTTGGTGGAAATTCGTGAGATGCTTGCATTGAAGGGCTTGAAACTGGGTATATTTGCTCAAGAAAAGCAAACACCGGAGGTATTTGATGTATCGACGTTAAGTCCAGAGGTTCAAGCGGTTTTGGAGAATTCGGTCATTGACTTGAATTTGTCGGTTCGTGCGAGGAAGTGTATGAGTCGTTTGAACATACAGACGATTGGGGAGTTGATTCGCAAGTCGGCGGACGAGTTATTGGACTGCAAGAATTTTGGCGTAACGAGTTTGAACGAGATTCGGGAGAAACTTGCCACACCGCCGTTTGATCTTAAGTTGCGAGGAGAGTAGGGCGGCGTGAGCGGAATCGGGAACCAGACATTGCGTGCGATACCAGTTCCTCTGGATTCCGGCTTGCGCCGGAATGACGGAAGCAATTCCTGTTTCCTTCACACGGCAGGGAACAGAGATTCGACATCTCGCCCACCCAATGGAGTAAATGCCGAGAAACCAATGGTTTGAAAAAAAATCCGAGATGTTTTCAGAATACCTCATATCCCTCGTACGGCCTCAAAAAGAAAGCGAAAATTTCACAAAAAAAACGAAAATCAACCCTGCAACCATCAAGACGGATGCCCATTTTTCCCTTGCATTTTGCCGGAAAATGCAGTACAATACGGCACAGAGGAAAGACTCGATCTCTAGCGATCGCAAGGAGAAATCATGCGTAAAGCGTTTACTCTAATCGAATTAAGTGTTGTCCTGTTTGTCATAGGAGTGCTGATCGCCCTCCTGTTTCCAGCCGTTCAACGCACACGAGAGGTTGCCCGACAGGTCCAGTGTATCAATAATCAAAAACAACTTGCCCTCGCTCTCCATCTTCACGAAAATACCCGAAACGGCCTGCCCGGATGGAGAGATTTTGTAACGGTTGTCCCGCCCGACGGTATTGCCGCTCCCAATTATGAAGATGGTGATGAGTTCGCAGCCCAGGCAAGTTGGGTATTCATTCTCTTGCCCTACATAGAACAAACGGAACTCTTCGACCGACTGAGAACAGGGCAAGTTCTCATTCCCGACCCGTTTGCGAACAGCACGGAAATTCCTCCAATTCCCACGCTGCTTTGCCGGAGTCATACCGGCGGTTTTGCCCACCGTGCGACGAATTACGTCGTCAACGGCGGAGCGGTGGATAATTTTTCCGACAATTTTTATGTCGATAGTAATGTCGCCAATGGGCCCTTCTTGGACCGGGCCGGACTTACCGTACAAAACGACCGAAATAATCGCCATAACGTTGTCCGTCTTGCCGATATTTCAAGAAGGGACGGAGCGGCATACACATTTTTAACTTCGGAAAATCTCCAACGTGGATATTGGATTTCCCGAGAACTCGTGCATTTTTACAATGACAGGTCGGGAGGGGACACGAGCCCGGAGTTTGCGGTAGACCGATTGCAAACCGCCTTCGGCGTCAATGATTGGGAACTGTTGATCGATGACCGGTCTGGCCGTCGCCGCTGGGTTGTATTCGGCGAAAATCTTTCGCTTACGGATCAGGGCTTCACCATCGAAGGTTCCGTGGCGTTTTGCTGGCCTCGTGATCCAAATACCGGATTTTATCCGCAACTGGGCGGCCTCAATCCGTATCAGGGTTTTTGGGGGCTGAATGCTAACCCTAGCCCTGACCTTAGGGAATATGTACCTCCTGACGGTACGGGAATGATTCCCGTTTTTCCCAACCTGTTCCGAGATCATGCATTTCCCGCGTCGTGGTATGCAAGTGCTCGTCCTTCCTCGCATCATCCGAATATATTTATTGCCTCGTTTGCCGATGGTAATGTGCGGAAGATCAACGAAGACATTGACGAACAAGCATTTGTTTCTTTGATGACGACCAGCGGGTCGCAATCCGATGCCGGCCGGCGGATTCCGGGAGGCGGTGATCGCAGCAATTTCCTTGAGGGTTATCTTTTTGATGCCCGCGTGCTGGATTAGAGCGTATCCATTTTTGCTTTGGACAAAAAATCGTCATTCCGGCGCACGCCGGAATCCAGCCGAGCGGCGTGCATACCGATTCCCTGGTTCCCGGCTTACGCCGGGATGACGGAAATTTTTTCCAGCGCAAAAATGGACATGACCTAATCCTCCTTCACCCGCCAGCGCAAAAACGCATCCAAAAATCCCTGAATGTTGCCGTCGAGCACCTGATGAAAACTGCCCATCTGATGGCCCGTCCGCGCATCCTTGACACGCTGGTCAGGATGCAAAAAATAATTCCGTATCTGCGAACCAAAACCCACTTTGGCCATATTTTTGTACTTCTCCGCCATCGCAAGTTCACGCTTCTCCTCCTCCGCCCGAATCAGCCGAGCACGCAGCATCTTCCACGCCATCGCCCTGTTTTTGTGCTGACTGCGTTCCATTTGGCAATACACAACCGTATTCGTCGGTAAATGCGTCAAACGAATTGCACTCGACGTCTTGTTGACATGCTGACCGCCAGCCCCGCTCGCCCGAGTTGTGTCCTCGCGAACATCTTCATCCCGAATTTCGATATTGATTGCATCATCAATTTCCGGCGTAACATCGACTGCCGCAAAACTCGTTTGCCGTTTACCCTCCGCATTGAACGGACTAATCCGCACGAGCCGGTGCATCCCGGATTCGCCGCGTAAATACCCGTATGCCATCGCTCCGCGAACGACGAAACCGCAACTGTTGATACCGGCTTCTTCATTTTCCTGCCAATCAATCAGTTCGAGTTCGTATCCATTGGATTTTGCCCAGAGCGAATACATCCGAAAGAGCATTTCAGCCCAATCGTTTGCGTCCGTACCGCCGTCGCGGGCATTGATCGTTACGATGGCGGCGTTGCCGTCGTAGGGCCCGTTGAGAAGGGCTTTGGTTTCGAGTTCTTCGAGTTGGCGTTCGAGTTGTTGGACTTTTTCGGGCACTTCGGCGGCAAGTTCGTCGTCATTAAGTTCGATCATCAGTTCGAGGTCTTCCAATTCAGTACCCATTTCGTCGAAGGGCTTGAGAATCGCTTTGAGCGAGCGCAGTTTCCCCACGATGGTTTGGGCTTTTTCTTGGTCATCCCAAAAACCGGGCTTGGCCATATCGTTTTCGAGTATCCGTGCCTGTTCGGTTTTGTCGGCGTAGTCAAAGAGAGTCCCTTAGTTGGGTGATTCGCAGTCGGATTTGTTCCGTTCGGTTGAGCCAGTCTGTTTCGATCATTGTATTAAGTTTGCAAACGATGCGGGTATTATAGCAGAAGTTGTGCTGCAATCTATACAGAAACGGGGCGCAGCGTTCGGCCAAGCCCCCGAGCCCAAAGCCGACAGGCAAACCAAATACACGCCAAGACCAAAAATGCCGAGAACGAAAAGCCCGCCATTGATTCCGAAAACGACCGCCCCGCCTTCGGATGCCAAATCGGCTCGCGGCCTATCAAAACCGGAGCATAATGCGACTCGCCCTGTGCCTCGTAGATCCAAAGTTTATAAGGAACCGCCGCGACCGTGATGGTTTCCGCAAAATGATTGGAATCGCCCGTCGGCATTCCGTCCGGCAACGAACGCACGCACACAACAATCGGATTGCCCCGCGACCCGTCCGTGAAAAGATAAATCTGATAGTAATGCTCAATGCCGAACAGTGCTTGCACTTCGCGATCCAGTACCGGCGTCGGAATTATGCGTTTGGCCGTCCCGTGGAGCAGAATCGGCTTGCCGCGGGTTTCATTCGGGCGATTGAACAAATCGACTGGCCCGAAAGGCATCTCGGCCTGCTGCTTTTTTGCTTCTTCTTCCAGCCAACCCTCGGGCGTTGCCGAAATTGCTTGCAGTAACGCATAAAACGGCATTGCATCCGCTTCGGTAAAATGGAACATTCGGCGGTTGGTTTCATCATCATTTTGCTCAAGTTCTATGACCCTACTGACGGGTACATGATCGAGCAGAGCAACATTGAATCCCAAGTTGCCGAGCCAAGAATCGGGCAGCCATTCGATGGCCGGTGCCGCAAAAATCGGGTTCCCGTGATGCGATTTGATGTAAATGCCGAACGCTGCCGCTCGTTCCTGCATTGGCAGAGCAATCGGCCAGGCTTGGGGAAGTGCGGGAACGAAAACATCGACGGTTTGCCCGTTGTGTAGGAGCATTTTACAATGATAAACGTTGTCGTATTTTGTTGCGAAAACGACATCGCCTTCGAGTCGGACGGCATGTTCGATAAGGATGCTTTTTGGGATCCAATGGGCGAGTTTATGGGTCAAATCGGCAAGGATTTCCGTATTTTGTTCGGGCGGAATGCTTTCATCGGCGAGTTGTTGCCAAGCGGCATCATCGGAATCGAGCAGCAACTTGACGAACTCGGCATCGAATAAAGCGAACGACAATAAAATGAACAGGATAGGCATAATGGGCGGAAGTTGAGGTTTGGTCTGGGCAAAAAAGCCGTCATTCCGGCTATCCCCTACATCTCCTCCTCTTCATAAATTTCTTCGAGTTGTTGGAGTTTCTGCACGGCATTGCGTGCCCGGAGCAAAAAGGATTCCTTGCGTTCATCCATTTCGAGCCACATTGGCGGGCCGAAAATCACCCGCGAGAGCATCGGGACCGGCAGGGCCTTCCCACGAGGCAAAATGCCGTTCAAATTGTTCAAATATATCGGAATCAACTCCAAATCCGGTCGACGTCGGCATAAATAATACAGGCCGCTCTTGAATTCGCCGAGCGAGCCGTCTTGAGACCGACCGCCTTCGGGAAACAAAATCAAGGAATACTCATCTTGCATTTCTTCGACCATCACTTGGATGGGCGTGTTTTTGAGGCTGACGCTTTCGCGTTCGATGAGTACGGCTTTGAGCAGATTTCTGGAGATGTATCGGCGGATGGGTCCTGCGGCCCAATAGTCTTTGGCGGCAACCATTCGGGTTTTTTCGCGAATCGAAGCCGGCAGGGCCGACCAAATCACGAGGGCATCCAAATGGCTCGTGTGATTGGCAAAATAGACGCGTTGGCAGGAGTCATCCGGTTGCGATTCGTACCAAAGGATTGTCGCACCGCTCACGATGCGTGAGAGGACGATCAGAGTTTTTTTGGCGCAAGCGTTGAACAGCCTGACGATGAGGAATTTGGAATTTGGTTGCATTTTGTCGGCAAAGCGTCCCCTGCCGTTGCCGGTAGTGTACCAAAGGGAACGGATTTGTCAAGCGTTCAGCCCTAACGCGTCAGTGCGTCGTACAATTCCTGGTACTCCGCCTTTTCCGCTGCATTCGCAAAGCGAACATAATGATACTTCGGATGCCGTTTCCCCAATATCGCCATCCCACGGCACGGATCCGTTCGGCAAAGTACAAAAGTCGGTGCATCGCCCAACGGCTTACTGCCCAAATCGGCCAGTTTCTTGATGTTATGGCCATCAATACAGTGAACGTTGGCTCCAAATGCCTTCAGCCGCTTGTCGAACGGCTCGAGATTCATCACCGATGAGACCGGCCCGTCGCATTGGTATCCGTTGACATCAACGTAAATCAACATGTTGCCGAGCCGATGAAAACTCATCGCCTGCACCGCCTCCCAAAACTCGCCGGACTGACATTCACCATCGGACATCAACATCACGACCCGACCCGGCTCGCCCTTAGTTCGCCGTGCCCAGGCGATTCCCGCCGCTTGACTGATTCCCTGCCCAAGCGAGCCCGTCGTAACTTCCATTCCGGGGGAATGTTCGGCACC
This sequence comes from Planctomycetaceae bacterium, assembly GCA_009778035.1. Lineage (GTDB taxonomy): Bacteria > Planctomycetota > Planctomycetia > Pirellulales > Thermoguttaceae > WRKP01. The sequence goes on along the minus strand of WRKP01000024.1, from coordinate 18,075 downwards.
GATCATTTCCACGGTACTGCCATCGCGGTTGTATTCCGCCATACCGGTTTCATCCATTCGGCCTGTTTCGATGAGGGCGGCATAGAGCACGAGGGCGTATTGGGCGGGCGAGAGAATGAAGGAATCGCAGTCCGGCAGGCCGCCGCCGTTGTAATTGATACCGGTCATAGCGGGCATGCCGGTTTTCGGTGTTTCGTGGAACCGTTCGGGAATGATCGGCTTATCCAAGGATTGCAGTTTTAGGATTCGGCCATAGAGGGTGGCAAAGATTTCGGCGGAGGAGCAGGCTTGACTGAGGTATCCGCCATTCCAGGCCAGGGTGTGTGCGAGGACGCGTCGGCGGATACCGTCGGCGATTTTTTGTATTGATGCTTGCCAAACGGCGGACTTCATATTTGCAATTTTCGCCGAAAATGCTGCGAAATGCAAGCAGTGCCAACCCGGGGGCTTACGCCCCCGGCTCTTGCGCAATGCCCTCGGCTCGTGCGCACTATTGAATGTCCCTTTTCCATACGCTACAATGAACCTTCTGCTTCGAGGGACGCTCGTTGCCCCTCGCATCCATCATACCCTCCTAACCAAAAAGGTAATTCTATGTCCAAACAACCTTCCCGTCGTGAATTTCTCAAAACATCAACCGTTCTCGCCGCCGGTGCGACACTCGCAGGCGGACTCACGATCTCGCAATCCGCTCACGCTCAAGGCAGCGACCAAATGAAAATTGCCCTCGTCGGCTGCGGCGGACGAGGCAACGGAGCCATCCGAGACCGTGCCCAAGTCGGCGATAACTTCAAAGTCGTTGCCGCTGCCGATGTTTTCGAAAACATCGCCACCAGAGTCGTAAGAGGTATTCGGGGAGACGGCCAAAATGAAGACAGCCCCCTATACGGAAAAGTTGATCTGCCCGATGACCGAGTCTTTAGCGGTATGGATGCCTACAAAAGAGCCATCGCGTGTCTTGATCCCGGCGATATGGTCGTCATTGCCAACCAGCCCGGCTTGCATCCCTTTCAATATCGGGCGGCCATCGAAAGAGGGTGTCACGTTTTTATCGAAAAACCAATCTGCGTCGATGCTCCCGGATTCCGGCATGTGATGGAAACCAACAAAATGGCGGAAGAACGGAACCTGAAAGTCTGTGTGGGCCTCCAAAGACGGTACGAACCGCACTACACGAACTGGGTAGACCAGATTTTCGCAGGCCGAATCGGCGATATTCAGTACACCCGAGTGTTTTGGAACGGGAACACCCCCTGGGTTCGGCATCGCGGTGTGGGCCAGTCCGAGTTGGCTTTCCAACTGAGCAACTGGTATCACTTCGATTGGGCTTGCGGCGGCAATATCGCGGAACAGCATGTTCACAACATCGACATCGGCAACTGGATTCACGGCAAGGGCGACCGGATGGCCCATCCCGTCGAAGCCAACGCGATGGGCGGACGCACTTTCAAGGCAGGCCCCGAAGAACTGATGCGGCAGGCACCGCGATTTGCGGATCGGGCGGCTTGGGATACCTGGTATCGGGAACACCACCAACGATTCAATCGGCATGGCCAAGCCTGGGACCAATTTTTTGTCGAATTTACCTATCCCGACGGGTCGAGAATGTACAGCCAGTGCCGACATATTCCGAATACCTGGGGAATCATTACGGAATTCGCCTATGGAACCGGCGGAAGCGGGACGCCCGGACAATTAAGCGGACGTGATAACAACCGAATTTGGCAAAATGAGGAACGCGCACAGAAAGGCCCTTATCAATGGGAACATGATATGCTCGTGAAGGCAATCCGCGAAGACTTGCCGCAACACGATGGCTATCATGCCGCAATGGCTTGTATGTCGTCGGTTCTCGGACGCGAAGCGGCCTATCGCGGCCACGTCGTACGCTGGGATGAACTCGTTGAACGCGGCAGGCCGTATCTTCCGAATGGGGAGATTACCGGCCTCGACCAAGATGCGCCGGTCCAGCCCGACGCCGACGGATTTTATGAAAGCACCGTACCAGTACCGGGCGTGTATAATCCGTTTGTGTAGTAGATTTTGTTCGCAAACCGTCGTTCCGGTGTGTGCCGGAATGACGAAAATCAACACGGGCTGACGTCGAAAAAATATGCCATCACCCCTTCACGAAAAAATCCTGAAAACCAGCGACGTCATCGTCGTCAAGGTAGGAACGAATGTCCTGTCCCGCGCGAACGGTCTGCTTAATGAGCCGCGAATCGTGCAACTTTGCCGCGATTTGCACTTGGCCATGCAGAAAAAACGCCGTGTCGTGCTTGTAACGTCCGGCGCAGTCGGTGCCGGGATGGGTCTGCTCGGACTCGGGAAGCGGCCCACCGAACTTGCACATCTGCAAGCCGTTGCCGCCATCGGGCAAGGGAAATTGATTGAAACATACGCACAAATCCTGCGGCTGTACGGCGTGAACTGCGCCCAAATTTTGCTGACCGCCAACGACCTGTCCAATCGGGAAAGTTATCTCAACACGCGGAACACGATTTTGACGCTGCTCAATTTGGGCATTTTGCCGATCATTAACGAGAACGATACGGTCAGCGTGGAGCGGTTGCATTCGACGTTTGGCAACAACGATCAACTGGCGGCATTGGTTGCGAATTTGTTTGAGCGTCCGCTTCTCGTGTTGCTGACCGATGTGGATGGGCTTTTCGACCGTGATCCGCAGCATCCCGAGGCGAAGTTGGTTCCGCTTATCGAAAAATGGTCGCCATGCTTGATGAATATGGTGGTGGACAAGCGTTCGGGCCGAAGCAAGGGGGGAATGGAAAGCAAACTCAAGGCCGCAAAGATGATTACGGCATCCGGCGGGAATGTGATTATTGCCAACGGGGATTATGAGGATACGTTGAGCCAGATTCTTTCCGGCCAAGAGGTGGGCACGGTTTTTCTATCGCAGTGTTATTTGGCGGCTCGAAAGCGTTGGTTGGGATTTGCCGTCCGCACGGAAGGAACGATGGTGTTGGATGACGGAGCGATTAGTGCGATTGCTCAAAAGGGAAAGAGTTTGTTGCCGGTTGGCGTTTTGAGTGCGAAGGGGAATTTTGAACGGGGTTCTATTGTTTCGTTACGGGATTCGCAGAATGTGGAAGTTGGTCAGGGGCTTACGAACTATGGTTTGCAGGATGTATTGCGTATTGCGGGCAAGAAGACATCGGAACTGCGGGAGATTATTGGCCAGAATGTCTATACGGAGGTGATTCATCGGGACAATATGCAGATTTTCGAGTAGGATGAGTTCGCAGTGCCCGGGGCGCCCAGAGCAATTTGAAATACGCTCTACCTTCTTACTGAAAAATCCGCACGAGCACCTGGGCAACGATTTCCTTATCAAAAGGCTTCGGCAAAAAATCGTCAGCACCAAATTTGAGGCCCTTGATGACATTGCGGGCATCGCTCTCCGTCGAAACCAAAACAAACGGCGTGCGGTCATACCAGGATTGCTGCATCAGACGGAAGCAGAATTCAAAACCGTCCATAACGGGCATACTTATATCGGAAAACACGATGGTCGTCGCCGCCAATTCGCTTTCAAGTTTTTCGAGGGCTTGCTTTCCGTTGACGGCTTCGCTGACGGCAAAGCCGAGATCCTGCAAAATCGAACGGAAAATCCTCCGGGTCGGAACGGAATCATCCACGATAAACGCCTTCGGATTCGGCGGCAACAGCGATTGCGCTCGTTCGCTGTACGAACGGCCATCGACGGAAGGAACAGCATCGGGAAGGGCAACAGACATGCAAAGTAAGTCCTAAAACCAGACAGAGCCGATATTGTACCATAAACTTGCCAAAGTTGCTCGGGACAAAAACTGTCATTCCCCGGCCTCCAGCAGCCTACCGCTGGTTCCCGACTTGCGACAGAATGACGGAGGGGTGTCCAGACCAATGCAGGAACTAACTCTGCACGCGCATCCGCACGATGCTGCCAAGCACCACGGACGACTCCTCCAATTCCAATATCGCTTGAACCAAATCGCCCTCACGAACCTCGTGAGTCGTTAAAAACAATACCGCCGAGTCACCGCTGGTTTCGCAAACCGGCTCGTGCTGGATCATCGACGCAATTGATATGTTCCGCTTGCCCAATATGCCGGAAAGTTCACACATCACCCCAGGACGGTCCACGACATTTAGCCGCAAATACGACTTCCCGAAAAACTCCGCCGGACTCTTTATCGGGATCAAAGAATTGCCGCTATTCCAGAGATTAAGGGCACCGAACGTAATCGCCGTTCGGCCCAGTACCGTATCTATCAAATCGCCGACGACCGCGGACGCCGTCGGAAGTTGCCCCGCACCGAGCCCCTGAAAAAAGACCGGACCGACCGAGTCGCCGACAATGCGGACGGCATTATACGCATCCTGCACTCGGGCAATCGGATTGTCGGCTTTCACCAAAGTCGGCGAAACATGCAATTCCAAACCGCCGTCGCTCTGGACCGCGACGGCCAGCAATTTGATGCGGTAGCCGAGTTCCTTCGCATAAAGAAAATCCAAGGCATCGACCGATTCGATGCCGATTCGGGGAATCGCCTTCCAATCGACGACGGCACCGAATCCGAGTTGGGCCAAAATCGTCAATTTTTGCACCGCATCGGTTCCATCGACATCCATCGCGGGATCCGCCTCGGCGTATCCGAGTTTTTGGGCTTGAGCGACGGCATCACGATAGGAAATTTTACCGTTTTCCATCTTGGAAAGGATGAAATTGCTCGTCCCGTTGACGATGGCATTGATCGACTGCACGGTATTTGCTTGCAAGGCGGTCGATAGGGCATTGAGAATGGGAATGCCGCCGCAGACGGATGCTTCAAATGCGATGGTTCGTTTGTATTTTCGGGCGGCATCAAAGAGTTCTGCTCCGTGGCTGGCGAGTAGGGCTTTGTTGGCCGTAATGACGTTTTTGCCGTTTTCTAATAGACGCAGGACGAATGATCGGGCGGGTTCGAGGCCTCCGATGAGTTCGATGGCGACGGAGATATTCGGATCGGAGAAGATGGCATCGGGATCATTGGTGAGCAGACCGGGAGGCAGATTGAGATCGCGTTGTGTCGTGATGTCTTTATCGCAGATTTTGGCAAGTTCGACGGGCTGGCCTGTTGCATGAGCGATTTGGTTCGCGTGTTGGAGCAGGATTTTAGCGACGCCGGTTCCGATGGTTCCCAGCCCGAACAGTGCGACTTTAGCGGTCTTCATGCTTCTCCATTTTAACTCATTTTTCGCCGGTTGCAACGTTAGCCGCCAAGCCTGCGGGGCGATTTGCGCAGAACTCGCCTACGACCGCCAGCACACGCGAAGCCGAGGACCCGTATGCTCCACATCATTGTCCACAACGCCAGACTGCGGACTTAATTGCCAATCAGACATCTCCCGCAATCGCTGCTCGTCCGTTAAATCATAACTCAACGGCGTTACCGTAATGTAGCCCTGCAAAATCGCAGCCGAGTCCGTCAAAACATCCGACGGCGTTCCCGTCGCTTGGCGGGGATTTGAACTGCCCGCGAGCCAATAATACGGCCTGCCGACCGTATCCATTCGGCGTTCGTAGGTTTCCCAACATTCCGTTGCATTGACGGGGACCACTTTGACTTCCGGCATGTCCTGCTTCAATGCTTCTATCGGGATGTTAATGCTGTACAGTCTGCCGGGAGCGGTATTTTGCTTCCAAATTTTTTCGATGATTCCCAGTGCAAGGTCGGCGGCCTGCTGAAAAGGTGCATTTTTAGTCGATTGGAGCGAAACGGCAATGCTGGTGATCCCGTAGAGTGCCCCTTCGACGGCGGCAGCGACCGTTCCCGAATAAAGGACATTGAGACCGGAATTGAGGCCGCCATTCATTCCGCTGACGACCAAATCGGGCGGGTCGGGCAGGATTGTCGAGATGGCCAACTTTACGCAGTCGGCTGGGGTGCCGTCGACGGCCCAGGCCCAGTGTTTGTCGTTGACGTATACTTTACCGGCCTGCAATGGAGTCAAAAATGTAATGGAATGGGCCACTCCGCTTTGTTCTCGGAGCGGTGCGACGACATAAACTTCGCCTAATTGTCGTAAAACTCGCTCCATTGCGGCCAAACCGGGAGCGTAGACGCCATCATCATTGGTGAGCAAAATTCGCATAGCAGCATTATACGGTAATGCGAGGCTGTTTCCAGATAGGTAGGCAGCCGACCGGCGGTCGGTTGTCTACCTGTGGGTTCCGGCTTGTGCCGGAATGGCGGTATCCGTTCTTGCCATCCTGTGCTTTTTCTGTAACAATAAGAAGGAATATGTGGAAAATCGTCTGTGCTCCCATTTTCGGCAGTTATACCCTGGTTTTGCTGATTACCGCAGCACTCCTCGCCATTACTTGGCTGAGCCGACCAACCAGCGAACAATTTCCTAAATACGGACAACATATCCTCCTCGCACTGCGAATTTTCGCCATCCTGCTCCTGCTCTTCGCATTGCTCCGGCCTGCACTCGTCCATACCGTCTCCCAACGACTCTCTGCCGTCGTTCATATCCTGCTCGACCAAACGCAAAGTATGACGCGAAATGATGAAATCGGCGGGAAATCACGCTTCAATGCCGCAAAAGATGCCCTACTCCAGGCCTCTCCCCAACTCCGAAGACTGCAACGGCAGGCCGAAATCCAGTCCTTCGCCTTCGATCACTCGCTGACACCCCTGGATTTACGCGATGGCCATTTTACCGACCTGCCCGACGTTCCAAGGGGCCAGGAAACCGCGATCGGCTACGTTCTCGACACCATCCGCGAACAATCCGCCGGAAAACGCGTTTTGGCAACCATTATGTTGACCGACGGCGGCCAACGAACCCGGCCAAGCCGCGATATTTTGCCGCAAGACGCTGCCGCAAGACTGCGCGATGCCGGAATCCCCCTTTATGCCATTCCGCTCGGGCAAGCCGGGCTCGACGGCAATGCACGCGATATTGCCGTCGTGTCGATGCAAGCCAACGATCGCGTTTTCGTCAAAAACAACCTCGCCGTAACTGGAACCCTGCGGATTTCCGGTTTTGCCGACCAAATGATACCGGTTCAACTCCTCTTTGAGACCGAAAGAGGAAGGCAGGAAGTCGTTGACAGCACGACCGTTCAAGCCCGGGAAGACGGGCAGGAGGTTCGGTTTAGCCTCTCGTACGCGCCGCAGTCCGTCGGTTTGTTCAAGTATACCGTCCGGGTTCCGCCGCAGGAACGGGAAATGACTGACCGAAATAACGAACAAAGCAGTTTCGTGACCGTTCTCGAAGGGGGATTGCAGGTTCTGCACATCCGCGGGACCAGCAACTTTGAGCAGCGTCCGCTTCGGGAATCGCTGGATGCTTCGCCAGATATTAACGTTCAATATCTGCGTGTCCGAAGGCCGGGCGACTTGGCGGCTGCACTTCGGGATAGTCCGACTCCGTTTAATGTTTTCATCCTCGACGACATTGATTCGACGATGTTCACGCGTGCCGAATTGCAAATGCTGGTCGAGCAAGTCCGAAGCGATGCCGGATTGATCATGCTGGGCGGTCTCAACGCGTTCGGTGCCGGCGGCTATGCCGACACGCCGATTGCGAATGTGTCGCCCGTCGTACTCCGCAGGACAGACCGTCAGCAGCCGAACACTCCGACACGGACGGATATTCATTGGCCGGCAACTCATCCGATTCAGATGCTGCTGACGCCGTTTGGTCAACGGCATTATATCATGCAATTCGAGGCGGATTCGCGGCTGAATGCCCAGCGTTGGGCCAGATTGCCGCCGCTGCTCGGGGCGAACCGATTCGATGCCAATCAACTCAAGCCGGGCGCGACTCCGCTCGCGATGGGGCCTAACGGGCAGATTTTGCTGGTATCGCATCTTTACGGGACGGGGCGGGTACTGGCGTTTGCGGGCGATTCGACCTATCGTTGGCCGCTTTGGGGATTTGAGGAAGAACATAAAACCTTTTGGCGGCAGGTCGTGTTATGGCTTGCCAAAATGGAAGGCGGCGGCAGCGGGACGGCTTGGATTGTCTTGGAAAATAGCCGCTTATTCCCCGGCGATACGGCACAATTTCAGGTTTTTCTCCGTTCGGAGACGGGCGAGGATGTTCGGCATTTCCCGGCGACGGCATCGGTATTGAAATCGGACAACACGACGGAGACCGTTTCGTTGATTTTGGAGAATGGCATCCCGACGGGAGCATTTCGTTCGACGGATTTTTCGGGCGATTACACGATTCGGGCGGAGGCGATGTTGGATGGCGATCCCAAACAGGCAACGGCTCGTTTTTTGGTACAGGATCGGAATATGGAGTTGGACAATCCGGTGGCGTATCCGAGGTTATTGGCGGACATATCGGCGATGACGGGTGGGCGGAGTGTACCGCCGGAGCAGTTGGGAGCGTTGTTTGACGAGTTGATCCAGCAATCGAACGAATTGGTTGAAAGTCGGGAGACGGCAAGTACGCTTTTTGACACGTGGTATTTGCTTTTTGCTTTTATTTTGCTGTTGACCGCAGAATGGTTCTTGCGGAAATACTGGGGCCTGGTGTAGGATTGCCCAAGGTCGCCCAAGGTAGGTTGCCGACCGCCGGGCGGCAACTGCGGTACTCCGCACATTGAACTTTCCAGTCGGCACTGCCGACGCACCCGCCCGGCGGTCGGCTGCCTACCTTCCTTGATGTGAAACTGGCACAGCATGAATGTGATGCTCCCTCTTCGGGGGCTCAATCCGCGGTCGTGCGGCCGGTCGCGACGTCAAACTCCGCAATGCTCGGAACCAACATCGCCGCCGTCGTAAAGCCAAACGCACCGCACAGTGCAACAAATACCAACATGTACTTGCCCAACAGCAGCGACGTGATGATGTAAAATACCGCTATCGGCAAACCAAACGATGCCGTCGCAATGGCCGAAGATGGATTTCTCGCCCCCAATGCCACATAAAGGCCGATCCCGCCGCCCACCATAAAAGCCGCAAACGGAACCAACTGCGTCTCAAACGACCCACTGAACGCAACCATAATCCATATACACGCCGCGATGCCCACAAACAGAAAAAACATCGTTCCCAGACTCGTTGCCGTTGCCGCACGGGTATTGTCATATTGCATTCCAATATACACGCCCACCATCGCCGAAAACGCATAAAGCACCAGCATACTCACCAACAAGAAAAAGAAGCCTGACATGCCGATGGCCTCGTACCATAACAGGTATCCGCACAGAGCGAGCGGAAACAGCACGATCCATTTCATGTTGTAAAACACGCCGCCGAGTTTGCCGAACACGTATTCCTTCGGCGTAATATCGCTGGCCAAAATGAGGTCGAACGTTCGGCCATCTTTTTCCGACGTTTGCGAGGTAATTGCTTGCACATTGACCAAAACGAGCGAGAGCAGGAAGAGCGGGACCAACGGGCCGGCAAGTTGCGCTGCCGTAATGATGACATTTTCCGTAACGAGTGTATGGAGCGGCCAAAAACACATCGCGAAAAATGCGAGGAAGCCGAATTGGATGATCCAAATCCGCCGCCCGTAAGCGTGCGTCATGATTTCCCGCCAGATGATGGGATTGTTCCAAGCATGCCGGACGCGTTTAGCCGGTGAGTGAGCCGCCTTGCCCTGCAAAGCGCCTTCGGCATCGTGCGCCGAGCGGGGCTCGGCGGCCAATTTATCGGAGTTCGCTAACTCGGCGGTGAGCGTTTTCGTATTCCAAACGCGGACAAACGCGATGGCGACGGCATTGATTCCGATCACGAGCAAGCCGGAAACGAGCAGGAAGGGCAAAATGGGCCCGAAAAGTCCGGCGGTGGGTTCGATGGCAGGCCGCGAGGCGGCAAGGATTGCACTCCACGGCGAAAACATTGCCGCCGCAGAGCCCAGGACGGTTACAGAGCCCGTGGCGTACGCCAGGGATTCCCAAAATCCGATCCAAAGCACGATGAGCAAAATCGTCGTGGCGATTGCTTGAAAGGTTTTATCACGCCAAAGAGCGATGCAACTGCCGAGGCTGCCGCAAACGAGCATGCAGAACAGCGTAACGAGCAGCACGCGGATAATTTGGTAATAGGAAACGCCGCCGAGCATTGCGATGGCCATAAAAACGGGTATGGAGACGGCCAGCATCATAAGGATATTGAGCAGGCTGGCGAGCAGTTTTCCGAGGACGAGTTCTCGGTTGGTCATTTGGGTCATGAGGAGGAGCAACAGGGTGCCGCGTTCTTTTTCCCGCCCGACGGCACTGGCTGCGAGGGTTGCGGCGAAGAAAATAGCGAGAACGAGTTGGACGGGCGCGAGAAATTGGAAGAGCATGGTCCCGAATCGTGCGAAGTCGCCGGGATCGGTAAGGAGTTGTGTACCGCTGATGACGAGCCAGGCGGTAACGATGAGGAGGATGAGTACGCCGACGTAGATACTTCGGAGGATATACGTCCAATCGCGTCTTGGGGCGATTGTTACTTCGCGGGCGAAAACGGGACCGATGAGCATTGGCGACAGTATAGCACAAATGTTGCGGCAACGCAATCGTGCGACTGCGCAAGAGTCGCTCGCACACGAGCCGAGGGCGTTAGCCCCCGGGTTCCAAAACTTCCGGCGGAACACAATCGCTACCGAACAACCGTAAGATTAACCCTTGACGGTGCTGATTCCGTAATATGACCTGTTACAGCATTGACCGTTACCGCTTTAATGATAACCGTATACTTCTCGCCAGGATGTATATTACCCGTAAGTAGTACAAAGTTGTCTGTAATCTTGCCGTCGGTGCCGCCATTTACAAGAACAGCATCGGCACCTACTAAATTATTTTCCGGTATCTGTTGCATTCCTCTCGCATACACTTCAACAATATAGTTGCCGTATTCCGCACCGGCTGGTGTATTCTTCGGCGGCGTCAATATCAATCGCGTTGTCGTTACTTTCGTATCAATAACCGCTTTCACTGCGTTATAACGAACCGTCGCGGCATTGATACGCGATACCTGGCCGATCATATTTTCGGACTTATCAAATGTTCGTGTCTCAAACGTATACCGCGTTCCTTGTGCCAACCCATGGATTTCTATTGCCGTACCAACCACATTGCCAAACCTGTCTTTCATATCAACAAATGTTGTATTTGATAAGCCTTCATGGCTCAATGGATTGACATCTTTGTCGTTGATAATGATAGGCAACATGACAATACTTGTAATAATACCACTACTATCAATAGTCATCGTTGCCAATTCTTGTGTCATCATTTTGGAGGGATTCGATGGATTCGGGGCCTGCCCGCGTATCGTGATCGTGTATGCTCCAATTTTCGAGGACACTTGTGGTGTTGCCCAGGAAAGTTGAACCGTACTGATAGTAGGGCCGGTATCTGTTGTATTTTTAACCGCCCTAACTACTTTAGGTTTAAGGTTGGCATTCTGAGCCTTTAACGTTGTTGCATTGACGGCTCGGATTGCAGACTCTTGACCATTTGCATTGACCGATTGAACGGTTATGCGATAACGTTCTCCCGATGAAGGCAAATTCCCAATCACCGCAACGGTTCGGCCTTGTGTATCCGTACTAAATGCAATACTAACGCTGTCGGTTATATCAACACCGAATCGATTATAGACGTTAATGTTATAAGCGACGGCTCTATTATTAGCCGGAGTAGATAATGTCATCGTAACACTACTCAGTGTCGCTGCTTTTGCATGTACTTGAACGCTAGGTCTTGCGGCATTGGCTACATTCGCAATAACTATTCCCGTTGTTATTATTGTCTTCTCTGTAATTGCAGAAGGCTCCGAATCAATGTAGTCCTTATTGCCTATCGCGATGACAGAAATTTGGTATTCCGTCTCTGCCGTTAATGCTGCAAGCACAAGGGATGTTTTTCCTTCGACCAGAACAGAATTAGAAACAATGTCCCCGTTGGTTGTCGTATATGTAACCTGATAGGCAGAAGCATTTGCAACAGAATTCCAACTTATGTTTAATGATACACCTTCTCCGGGTTCAACTTGAACGTTTGCCGGACTGGTAAGTTTTCCTTGGGATGTCGTCTCTTGAACAACATCGGACAGCACAACTTCTACACCATCAATAACAGCAAGCATACGAATGTAATAATCCGTATTCACCAAAAGCAATCCGCGCAGATCAACAGATGTGCCGGATACATGCACACGATCTGTTACATTCTTGCCGTGTATATCATTGCCGGGCAGGAAGTCGGGAGTCCTTGAATACTCTACAATATAGTTGCTGATTCCAAAAATGGGATTCCACGCAACAAACATGCCATTGCTCTCAATATCGCTCAACTGCATAGCGAATGCTTCGGAAGCAGTAGACAGAGAGAATGGTGATGGCACTCTAAATGTGTTGTCTATAGCAATCACACTCAAGTTAAACGTGTATGTGCTATTTGGAGTCAATTCGACAGCAAGTGTTGTCCAGTTGTTTGCATTATCTAAAAATAGTTCTTTCACAATTCCATTATCATCCGTGTAGTTGATAACGATTTTTTGAATTCCGTAAGTGCTATTTACGACATCTTTCAAGTGAAATGTGATTTCGTCGCCATTCCGACTGGTTTCGTAAACTTTAATATCGTCCGCGTCTAGTTCTATCGGAATTGTTGTTCTAATTTGCATCACATTGCTGAATTCAGAATGTCCCGCCGTGTTGACCGATGATACACGATAGTGATACACTGTATTTGGTTCAACGGCATTATGTACATAATAGGTATCGCCGAGAGTTCCGCCTAACACAACCCAATTTTCGCCATTAAGCGAATACTCCAGTTGGTACGCGTCCGCCCCCTTAACTGGTGCATTCCATGAAATGTGTAAATTATCTTCATTTTCTACTACTTGCAAGTTTGTTGGCTCACCAGGAAGTGTTTGAATGTTATTCTGAACAGTTTTAGAATTGCCTGCATCATTAACAGACGATATTCTATAGTAATAGGCCGTATTCTCTTCAATTTGTATGTGTACATAACCTGTATCAATCACATTATCCAGAATAGTCCAATTTTTGCCATCAAGCGAGTATTCCAGTCTATATGAATCCGTTCCATTGGTTGGAGCGTTCCATGTAATTTCTATGTTATGATTGACTTGCGTCAGACTCAAATCTTTCGGCACGTCAGGCAATGTTGTAATTTCATTTTCAATGAACGTGGAAGTGCCCGACTCATTAACGGATGATATACGATAATAGTATGTCGTATTAAATTCAGATTGTGTATGATTATAGGACGTTCCAATAACATCATCTACTAGAGTCCAGTTTGTTTTGTCAAGCGAATGCTCCAATTTATATGAATCCGCTCCATTGCGTGGAGCATCCCACATAATTTGTATGTTCTGCGCATTTTGTTTTAGACGCAAATTACTCGGCACGTCGGGAAGCGTTACAATATAACATTCTACACCATCGGAAGTTCCAGCGGCATTGACAGATGTTACTCGATAATGGTATGTTGTATTAGGCTCAATTTTATTGTGAGTATATGATGTGCTATTTATGTTTTCTATTAGAATCCAAGTTGTTGTATCAAACGAATACTCTACTTTATAGGATTCGGCACCATTAACCGGAGCATCCCATGTAATCTTAACGTTCGTTTCATTTTGCGAAATGTGTAAATTAGCGGCAACATCTGGAAGTGTCAGTGCGGTTAAACTTTCCGAACTCTCGGAATCTCTATACGCACCGATGCCGACCGCAACAACACGAATATGGTAGACGGTATTAGGTATTGTTGCGACGAGCGAACTCGATTGTACTTTCGGACCAGCAATATATTCAAACGCAATATCAGCATTTCCGTTAAAACCAGTTTCATGACTTGTGTACTCAATCCTATAACCTGTTGCATGGTCAACAGGCGTCCATGTAACTTCAATTTTGTCTTTGTTAACAGCATTCACACTATTGAGGGTCGGTGGTTTAAGTTGTGTCGCAATGATTGTTTCGATAGAAGTTTGCAACATCATGCCCGGAACATAATCATTGGCCATTATGCAGTAAATAACATCGCCGCCGACAAGGCCCGTAAATGCAAAAACACCATTATCATTGCTATAACTTGCGTTATTATCGGCAACTATCAGCCCGTTGATATACCAAGTATATGTTGTACTTTCGAGGTATCCTGCGGACATATCTACAACAACATGCGGTGCCTGCGTTGCCGTTATTGGCAACATTTTTTGATTGCTACTTATAAGGTTGGCAATTTCATGAATCGGCAACTGTAAATTGGGAAATGTTAGTTTATTGTTACTAAAATCAAGCGTTGCCAATGATATGCTGTCGGATAAATCCAACTCGGTCAGATGATTATTGCTGATGATGACCGTTACCAACTCCGTGCAGTTAGTCAGATCAAGCCGACCCGTCAATTCTTTACCATCGGCATGAATTTGTGTAAGACGATATGTTCCAGCAATGTTTTCCCAAACAGCGTAGTTTTCAAGGCTTTGTGTTTGAACAAGTTCCCATTCATAAAGTTGATAAAGCACAAACACTTCCGAAAATTCGGATTCGCTTGATTCATTGACTGCAGAAATCCTATAATAGTAGTTTTGCTGGTTAGGCAATACGCCGGTATGAGTATAAGTATTCTCTTCAATTTCATCCTCGATTGGATTCCAATCTATACCATCAAGCGAGTATTCTAAATGATAGTATTCGGCACCATCGACAGCATTCCATTGAAGCATAATGGAATCTTCTGTTTTATCGCTACTTATAAGATTTTCCGGTGCAGAAAGCACTGTGATGACAGAAAGTTCTTCGGTCCAATCGGAATGCGAGACGCTGTCATCAATGAGATTCTCGTAGACCGCACGAATTCGGAATTCATATTGTGTATTTTGTGTAAGATGGTCAAGTATGAGTACAGTATCTACAAGTATATCAGTATGGCAGGATACCCATTGATCATCTACTTTCCATTCCATTTCGTAGCCGGTTGCATTATAGACCGCATCCCATTCTAATGTAATAGAATTATCAGTTCGCTGCGTATTTTGGAATTGTTTAGGAAGATCGAGCGATGTTCTAAATGAAAAAATTGCAGACCAATCGGAATTTCCTTCTGCATGCGTTGCTCGAATTTGAAAATCATACTGTGTTCCCGCTTCGAGATTGAAAATGGAGTCACCTGGCTCCAATGCAAGAGTTTCCCAACTTGTAATGTTGTCCGTCTTTCTATACCGAATCTCATAACCTTCGGCATCTTCTACTTCATTCCAGGTTAGAGAGATCGAGTCCGTAGCAATATCGACATAGTAGAGTGCCGTTGGTTTTTCCGGCAGTTTACCATGCTCGTACGCACCTATATCGACAGCATCATTAACCGTTCTTGCTTTGCCAGCCAAGTCGAATAACAATATGTTATTTTCATCATCGACCGCTGCTTCATTGTTACCACTATCAATCGCAAAAGAGCCTTCTGCAAGCCGAAAATCCCAATTTTTCCAAAGGTCACTGCTCCATGTTTCATAATCGAAGTTCACAAATTTTGGGTCTATCGGTTGAACAGATATTCCCACAATGTTGTTATCTACATGAGTCAGTGATGTTTGACCTGCACCAACACCAATGAGATTTCCCGTACCTGTAATCATACCCGATGCAAGCACATCACGAGCACTGTCGGCAATGTTTTTAGCAATAATCGTGTTGTTGATTGTTGCATTTGATGATTCATCAATGTAGACACCACCGGCGAAGTTTGCTTCATTTCCGGCTATTGTGTTATTTGTTAACTTTAGTGTATCATCACCATTTGAGTTGATACCACCACCGGTAACAGCAATGTTTCCGGCAATAACACTACTTGTTAATGTTATGTTTGTGTTGTACGAATTGATACCGCCGCCGGTACTTGCAGAGTTTCCTGCAATCGTAGTGTTTGTGATCGTTAATGTGCTACTGTTGGAGTTGATACCACCGCCGGTGCCTGCTGAATTTTCTGCAATCGTGTTGTTTTTTAGAGTGATGTTTCCGTTATTGCTCGAAATTCCTCCGCCGTCTTTGCCCGCGGAGTTCTCCACGATTTTACTGTGTGTCATTGTCAGCGTACCCTCATTTTTGATAGCACCGCCGCTGCTACTTGCAGAATTTCCCGAAATCGCACTTTTTGTTATTGTTAGTACACCTTCATTTTGAATGGCACCGCCCGTACTGGCAATACCATTGATGATGGACACTCCTGCCAACGCAACATTGGTATCCGCATCGACATTAAGGATACGCGATTGCTTGTTGGCATCAATCGTCAACGGATTCGCTCCGAGGCTGACAATAGTTACGGTTCCCCATTCTTCGGCATTGATATTGATTGCTAATTCCGAACCATTGAGAGTGATATTGTTTTGCGTCGTTGTTGTACGGATGACAATCAGGTCATTTTGCTCCGTCGCTGCTGCGTCGTTGAGTGCGGAGAGCAAGGCATTGGCCGATAGTTGGTTTGCCGCAATTTCGATGATGTTGTAATCTTGGTATTCGGCCAGTTCGAGATCGGTGTATTGGTTTCGTATGACTTCGAATTCTGCAACGGATACGGAGAGCATTTCGCGGTTTTCGAGTTCTTCGATTCGGCATGTACGGCCGCGCTGCCGTTTGTTTTTGGACTTGGGATGATTAAGGAAATCAGGGAGATTGAAGTGTTTCATCATTTTTCCTAAAGTGTGTTTGGTGATTTATAGTAAGTATTTAGCAGTATTGGGTCAAGGTCAAATTATGGCCGAACCAAGTGCAAAAAACGATCTTGACATAAATTGGAGAAATCTGCACAATTTCCCACGGTTGGCGATAAAAACGGAAAAATTAGAAATACGGGCAAAAAACATTGGAGTCTTAGTCGGGCTTTTCCGATTTTATCGATATTGGCTTTTGTATTACGTCGAGGCGGAGACGTCGGGACGTAGGATATTTGCTAATAACCAATTTTTATTAACCAATTAGGCTGACTGAAAGGGTCGGGCGGAACGGTATGTGTTGCCGTTCGGAGGAAGTCGTTATGCGAACTCACTATACATTCATTTTTACGGTTTTGACGGCATTGTTTTTGGTATCCGGTACAAGCGGTTGCAAGAGCAATGGCGGTGCGTGGTATAATCCTACGTCCTATTCGATTTCGAATCCCTTTTCTAAAGATACGTATGCTAAAGATAATTTGGCACCGCTCTTTAATTCATCGGATAATTTGGCAAATGCGAAACCGAGTTTGAATGCTCAAGCGAACATTGATACGCCGCATGGCGGATACAGCAATCGAACGGCGGATACAGGTTCGGGGACGGCAAGTCTCACGCCGCTGGATCATTGGGGACACGGTACGAATGCGCATCAAGGCCAAATGACGGCACAGCAGTCGATGCAAGGGACGGTGGCGAGTTCGATGCATGGTTCGGGCCTTCCTGGTTTGCAAAATAACCAGTTTATCGCGGAGCACCCGCAGCATTCGCCTCATGGGGATATGTACTCGGCTCATCAGCAGCATCAAGGCAGTTTTGGCGGTATGCACAGTCCGGTTCAACAGGCCCAAATGCCGCATAGCCAAATGCCGGGACACACCCAGGGACATAACACGATGCAATATCAGCCGGAATTTGCCCAGCAGGCAGATCCGTCGATGCCGTTCCCGTATCATCCAACTGCGTTTCACCCACAGACCAACGCAATGAATGCCGGAACGATGGGGCAGCCGGGACAGACCGTCCCGCATGGTTCTCCATTTGGAGCAGTACCGCCGCAGGCTGATCCTTTTGCGGTCGCCCAGCATCCGCCGGGATTTGGGCATCCTCCGATGGCACCGGCCCAGCCGCAGCCTTATCAGGACATTCCGCCGCAGGTCCCGCAGCAGGCTTTTGGGGCGGGAGATGGTTTTTCGACACCGTCGCCGTATCAGCCTTATTCGTTGCCGTCGAGCGGCCAATACGGTTTTTAGCGATTACAATTTGAGCACACTGGAAGATGGTGATTGGGGTGTGAGTGACGGCCGGAACGCAAGTTCCGGCCGTTTTTTTGTGCGGGGGGGGGGGGGGGGCCAAGGGCCGGGGGGGGGGGCCCCCGGGG
>WRKP01000023.1 GCA_009778035.1 Planctomycetaceae bacterium | reverse complement strand
TTTCTCTTCGGCATTATTCTGCTCCTGTGCTACATTGTGAACAGAATAACGGGTAGTACCCGTTATTCCGGCATTTTTGCAGCACGACGGAACGTCCGCCGGTAAGTCTTAAATCTTTCTGCTAACTGTATTTGCAAAATCGGGGCGACACGATTTGAACGTGCGACCTCTGCGTCCCGAACGCAGCACTCTAGCCAGGCTGAGCTACGCCCCGTTTTGTCGGAATAATGACAATCTCCAAGCAAAGCCCATTATACCCCTTATCGGCAACACTTGGAAGTCCCCACGTCAAACCGCCATTCCAAACGCAAGCCGAAATCCAAACGTGGTGTGTAATAGCGGTCCCGCTGGATTCCGGCCTGCGACGGAATGACGCTGGGCGTATAGATGACCCACTCTTGACGTTTTTTTTGCGAAGGGTACAATTGCGGGTATTCCGGTTCTTGTTGATTCGGAATTGATATTTGGCAATCAGGCACTCGTCAGTACCAAGCGGAGAAAAACGTGACAGCAATCGGACAAGATATTATTCGGATTAGAATGGAAGCATTTGACCACGCGGTGCTCGACCAAAGTGCCGGAGAAATCGTCGATACCGCCAAACGCACCGGTTCCGATGTCCGTGGGCCCATCCCCCTTCCCACCCGAATCGAACGCTATACCGTCCTCTCCAGTCCGCACGTCGATAAAAAAGCACGGCAACAGTTCGAAATCAGAACGCACAAACGCCTTATCGACATCGAAAACTCGACCGCTAAAACGATCGATGCCCTAAATAAACTAAACCTGCCCGCCGGTGTGGATATTAAAATTAAAACAACCGGTAAATCAGCCGCAAAACGTTAATATATGGGGTAAGAAGGCAGGAATTGGTAGCCAGGAGAGATTTGACAGCGACGCCGTCGCCGACACTGTTTTTTTTGACTCCTAACATCTGTCCCCTAACTTCCACTACACTCGGAGATACAACTATGTCAATCGGATTACTAGGAAAAAAAGTCGGATGCACGCAACTTTACACGGAGACCGGTGAGGTGATTCCGGTTACGGTGATTCAAGTCGGGCCGTGCGATGTGCTTCAACTGCGGACTGCCGAAAAAGATGGTTACGAAGCCGTCCAAATCGGTTTTCAAGACAAAAAACGCAGTAGGGCAGCCCGCTCCGAACGCGGACACGTTGCCGCCATTGAGAGCAAACGGCGAAAGAAACGTACCGCATCCGGCGAACAAATCGCACCGAAAGCCGACTGCGAACCGAAAAAATTCATTAAGGAATTCCGAGTTCCCGTCGAGGGTTTCAGCGTTGGGCAGAAATTGACCGTCGATGTGTTCGATGAGGTGATTGCCGTCGATGTTACGGCGGTCAGCAAGGGATGCGGCTACACTGGCGCGATGAAGAGGCATAATTTTGCGGGTCAAAGGGCGTCGCACGGTGTGAAAAAATGCCATCGGCATTTGGGCGGTACTGGTCGCGGAGCATCATTTCCTTCCAGGGTTCCGAAAGGTTCCCGAATGCCGGGACAGTATGGAGCGGAGCAGGTTACAGTCCGCAATCAAAAGGTTGTGATGATTGATAAGGAGCACAATTTGTTGGTAATTCGTGGTGCGGTGCCGGGGCCCAAAGGGGGATATGTCCGAGTGAATCCGACGAATATGTTGCCGATTCCGAAGGCGAATCCGTGGAAATTGGCATAGATGTGGCGTGCAATGGTGTTGTTTCGGATTTTTCTGGACGAAAAGTCGGCATCGCACGCAATGTCTGGGTTCCAGCCTTCGTAGGAATGATGGCTTTTTTGTCCATGCCGGTCTTGTCCATGCCGATTTGGGATACGCTTCTAGTCGCCGCGGTCGTCGGATGCGGATGAATCCAACCAGGCAAGCAACAACATCTCAATAAGCACCCGTACTATGATGACGAACGTTACGCATCCAAATATCACAACCGTCAACGGAAAGGATTGCTCAGACAAGACGGCCAAAAATTCTCCGCGGCCAATACAGGTCTTTACAAAATAAAACAACACCCAAAAAATACACAGCAAGCAGGCACACACAATAATGTAATAGAGTGCCTTAATGCTGTGAATTGCGACATTGTCGTCTTCCATCGTGTAAATACGGCTAAATGAAATATCCAGCGTCTGCCAAAGGGCCCGGAGCGTGTTTGTCCGCCGGGCCGCCCGAACAACCGGACCGCTCGTCATATCGCCGAAAGGATGCTGGCCCTCCGCCAGGTTTCCCGTCAGATTTCCGAAGTCTGCCCCCAAATCCGGGAAGGCAAACGTGTCCGATTCCGCGGCGGGCTGATTGGGCGGTGCGGTCGGCTTCGCTGCCGGTTGCGCCGGAGCAGATGAAGAGGCCGCAGGCGACGGTACAGATGCGGAAGATTTTGTGCCGAAAACGATGCCCTGAACCGAATCTGCAAAAATCTTGGTGCCGGCAACCGTTACCAGATCGTCAGGAGAGATGAAGCCCGTTTTTGCCAAATCGAACAGTCGAGCCTTCGTTACGGAAACTTTTTTCCCATCGAGCCGAATGTCAAACATCAGTTCCGGCTCTTGCACCGGCAATTTGGCGTTTTTGGCAGGCCGAGCGGCAGCGGCATTGGGCAGGGACTCGGCAACCGGACCGACGTAACGCGTCCCTTTTTTAATGTTAAGCGGTTCAGTGAACGAAGTCGGCGTCAATTCAAAGAAATCGCCCTCGTCGCCATTTGTTTCGGAATCCGCTCCCGACTGGATGGAGATGGAGAACTTGTGCGTACCGACGTTGATCCGGTCGCCATCGTTGAGCGTTTGGATGTCTGTGACTCGGCTGCCGTTGACGAAAGTTCCGTTGACTCCGCCTAAATCTTGGATGGTAACAGCACCATTGGCCAGTTGGATTGCACAATGATACCGGCTGACTCGCTGGCTATGGGAGCGAAGATTGCACCCATCGGCTCTGCCAATCATAAATGAGGGGACGTTGACAGGAATCGTGCGTCGCTGACCTTGTTCGTTTTCTACAATTAACCTGACAACGCGTGACAACTCTTGACCACTCTTAAAGACCCCTGACTCGCGATTATACCACCATTTTGCCGGGAGCGTTAGGCCCCGATGCCCGCCTTGCGCCGAAATACCCGCCGAAATACCCCTAATCCCGCTACGCCCAACAGCGTGAAACACAGCAAGTACCAAACGGAAAATCCATAGACGAAATTTGCGTTTTTGAGAGGTAATTCGGAATACATGAAATGAATGCCGGTATCAATCAGCAACACGCTCACGCCGAGCAAAATCATGCCCCAATAACGGCGACGCGGAATGCCCGCAAAAAATACGGCAAACAGAAAATATAAGGTCAAAACCAACGATAATGCAACAAAAGTGCTTGCGTTGTCGGTGCGGATGAGCAGCACCATGTGAATGAAAAACAGTCCCCAGCCCGCACTCGCTAAATCCCCCCAAAAGTTAATCCGGTTGCGAAACCCCTTCGGCGCTTTTTCTTCGCCGGTCAGGATAGCCAGCAGATTCGGCAACTGCGGCGGATATTTTGCGAAACTCTCCTGGTCTTTCGAGATTTGCACGGCATAGTAGAAAAACGAAATGCCGATTCCCAGTATGATAACTCCCATAAGGAGGTAAAAGAGGAACATCATATACAACGACATAAGTCCCACATAAGATTCCCACCAACGGTAGGCTTCATACGCCAAGTAAGTTGCCGCCGCAAACAACGCGGAAAATAACGCGATGGCAACCCAAAATCGCATCGCTCGCACAAAGTCCTTCGGTGCAGGCATTTGACCTGAAACATCGTGTCCCGATAAATCTTCCTCGACGATGTGCCGCCAACGGCGATTGACAAAATACGAGGAAACAATCGCGAAAACCGGAATGATTGCAAGCAGGAAGGTAAAAGTTCTTTCGCTCAATTTGTACAAAAATACATCTTCGGCATAGAGCATTCCCGTAAAAGCCAGGTGTATGAGCGTAAAAAAGAGGCTTCCGGCAATGACGTAGCCGAGTGTCGCTTTAAGCATCCATTGTCTTGCGCGGAGCGTCGGGGCATTGCGGATTCCGCTCCACATACCGAGCACAAATCCAAGCACAACAAAAACGAGCCAGAGCACTGCACCGACAAAAGCGCCGATAAATGCCATCACTCCGGCAGCAAGCGACGCACCGGCACTGGCCCCGCCGGACGAAGCGGATTGGGCGGCGGCGGCTCCGGCGGCGCCTGCCGCAAGGGCCTGTTCACCGGTCAGCACGATAGGCAATGCCGCAAGTACCGCGACGGTAAAATGTTCGCTCGGGCCGGTTGATTCGAGTACCGATTCAACCTGTTTTTCGACTTCGGCTTTGAGCATTTTGCGACCGCGAGAAAGCCGTTGCCGGACTGCTTCTTCGCTCAATCCGAGAGATTCAGCAACGTCGGCGACCGACTTGCTGAAACGGTAATAGAGCAGTAACGGTTCGCGGAGCGTTTCCGGTAATTCTTTGACGGTTGACCAGACCAATTCGAGGGATTGTTCCCGTTGCTGGCGGTCCGCGGCGGCAAGTTGGGCTTGGCGGTCGGTCATGGTGTCGGCATCGAGTTCGATGGCCTGACGGAGCGGATTGCGTTG
This sequence comes from Planctomycetaceae bacterium, assembly GCA_009778035.1. Classification (GTDB taxonomy): domain Bacteria; phylum Planctomycetota; class Planctomycetia; order Pirellulales; family Thermoguttaceae; genus WRKP01. The sequence goes on along the minus strand of WRKP01000023.1, from coordinate 32,531 downwards.
ATGTTTTTCTGTCCAGCGGAGGGCGACTCGTCGGGCGATGCCGTAGAGCCAAGAAGCCAATTTTTCGGGTTCGCGCAGTTCGGGCAATTTTTTCCAAGCCGTGAGGAAGGTTTCTTGGGCTAAATCTTCGCTTTGTGCGTAATTGCCAACGACGTTAAGGGTTACGGCACTGACCATGCCTTGGTATTGTTGGATGATTTGTGCGAAGGCGTCTCGATCGCCGTTTCGGCTTTTTTCGACCAGTATGCTGACATTTTCCATATCATCCTCTCCGCGGTATTGTGTGCCTTTTACTATAAGATAGTCCGGGAAAATGGCAAGAACGTGACAAGAAACGGGAGGAATTTTCGACCGCAGGCGTTGGAGCACATTCGGAATTGCTCTGGACGCCCCTCCGTCATCCCGGCGCACGCCGGGAACCAGGAAAACGGTATGCACGCTGCTCGGCTGGATTCCGGCGTGCGCCGGAATGACGATTTTTTGTCCAAAGCAAAAATGAATACGCTCTAGCCCGTATAGACGGGAAGAGCCCTGACCTACGCCAGGGCTCTATTATCATTACAAATTCGCCAGCACCTGTCCCTGAGCCTGCATCGGCACCTCGCCGAATACCCGCTGATAATATAACGATAACGCATGAAGCGATACCGCCAAGCCTTCCAACTGCTTTGCATTCAAACTGCTCGCCATCGTCTCCGGCTTCACCCGATTGACCGTCGCCGCTAAACTCATCGCCGCACGAACAACACGCGGATCATTCAATTCACTGTCCGGTAACGAATATACCAACCATCGCAAGATGTGCCCGCCCGAATACATCGTCTCAAAAGCATCTGGATTGAAGCCCTTATACAAAAAGAACTTCGGATGCCAAAGATAACGGTCATTTTGGATCGACAACACAAAGTCCTGATATGTCTTCAGTTGCCGTTTGGCCAACGCCATCGGGCCCCGAATCGGCCTGTTCTCATTCTCGTACAACTTGACCGCCGCCGTCAATCCAAGAAGCCAATCCGTTACATCGCTCGTTCCCTGGTCGATCTGGCGATTCAACTCGCTCATCACCATCCGCTCAATGTTCCAAGTCTCGCCCAACTCGCTCTTCCACTGCTCGTTCGACTCGCCATAAAACGAAAGTGCAACCAATGCCATCGACATGTTCATTCCTTTGGACAACGACATCTTCTCCGAAGCAATTAAATGGGCAATCGTATAAGAACCGCTGTTAACCCGTAATTCGTAATTCGGCATGATGTTCGACATCGCAAGCATTGCCGCAAACGATGCCGGCCGGTTTTGATAACCATGTCCCACTCGGGCAATGATTTTCGTTCCGTCCGTCCGCAACATTGCCTTGCCGTTGCACGGCGTATTCCAACACAAGGCTCCAATCGAATACATACTATTTCCTCGAGCCGCAGGATTCGCATTTCGATCTCGCGGGTCAAAATTCGGGTTCGGCTGGAACACTTTTGCATCCGCACCGTAGGGCAATGCCATGAGCATCACTTCGTTCGGCGTATTGTTTTGCGTGCTCATTCCCCGCCGGACGTTGGCAACCAACACCGTTTCGATTGACCGCCGCAAACTTGCAAAACGCTCTGCTTCGGTCATCGAGTTGAAGTCCCGATATGTCTGCGGCAGTTCCGTGGTCGGAGCGGGACTCGGCGATTGATTCGCTTGTCCCTGATTGCGGTTGCTTTGGTTGCGTGCGGTGTACTGCACCAGGATGAGTTCGCCGGATTCGTTTTGCTTCAACTTCGGTGCCCTAATCGGGATGTCGCCCGGCCTGACCAGCGAGTCTTCTTCGATCTTGACCGAAGGCAAAATCTTGGCCGGTGCAAGTACGGTGTCGTTTTGATCGAACCCGAACATGGCCGCGTCGATGTCTTGAATGCTTTCGAGGGTGTTCTCCGTTGCCGAAATGCTTCCGCAAAGGAGCAAAGCAAGGATTGTCGTGTGTATTATTGTTGTTTTCATTGTTATTTGAGGGGGGGGGTTAGGGGGTAATGGTTAGTGGTTAATTTTATAATGGTTAATGATCAATGGTTCATGGCTAGTGGTTGTTCATTAACCACTAACCATTATTAAATTAACCACTATCTTACGTTCGCGTCTGCTGCGTCGGCTCGCTTGAAATTCGGATCGAAATCAGGCACCGCACTAATCAGTTGGCTCTCCGAAATCGGCAACGGCCTTCGCTGTCGCGGCGGCACATATCGCTGCCGACGCTCCGCAGCAGTTGCCCGCATCTGCTCCACCATCGCATCGTATTCCGCAATTTCCTGGTTGCGTTTGTCGATGGCATCCCGTAACGAAGCCCGGGCAAGTACCGCTTCGCTCTCCGTAGGCCGGTCAATCAAAAACCCGCCAATCGCTCCACGCTGCACATACGAATGCGGTTGGGCAACACGCTGATTGCCAGTTCCGTATTGATTTGTGCCGCCGTAGTTAATCAGGAAACTAAAGTTTCCACCGCTCGCCGCCGGGTGATAATCATGCCGGGGACTTGCAGAACCTTGGCTCCGGCCAGCAAAGAGATCGTTGCCGCCATAGGAAAACAAAATTCCAATACTTGCCTCAGCACCGACACCGTGTTTCATGTTGCCGGTCGAGGTGTATCGTCCGCTGCCTCTAAAGTCCGCAAGGATTCCATACGCCAAGTCCCAAGCCATCCCGGTTCCCATAATTTGTCCGCCGTAGAGGTCATCGCCTCCGTCGTCGAAGCAGTATCCGAGAGCGTAATGGCAGCCGAATCCGTTGACAAATCGCGTCCATCGTGCTTGTGTTCCCGGTCCGGGCCTCGGCCTGCCGTTATAGTCGGTCAGCGTAGTTCCGTGCCGCATATCATTTCCTCCGAAGTCTCGGGCAATGCCGACTCCGAGCCAGTATCCGCCGCCGTGTCCGAAGTAATCGACTTCGTAAACATCGTTGCCGGCTCCTGATAGGATGACGCCGATTCCGCCGTTCGCGACCTGCCTGATCCCTGCACCGATTCCTTGTCCCCAACCGTCGTATCCGGGATGTTCAGGATACGAGTCGAGATACATACCGCCGCAGTAAAAATGATTGTTGCCGTTCCCGCTGTTCGACAATGCGCCGAATCCGCCGGGAGCACCAAAACCCTGCGCCCACATCGACGCTTTGTAGGATGAATTACCTTGTCCTCGGTCAATGAGCAACCCAAGTCCCGCCAGGGCGTGTCCCTGTACACGGCGCAGCCCTTTGTAGGTATTGGTTCCTTCATAGTTAATCAGGATACCGACACCTCCCATCGAGGAGCCTTGCGCGACATCTCGGGCATCGTAGGTACTTCGCTCGGCGCGGTCAAGCAGCATCGAAATCCCCATCACGGAACCGCCCTGGATGCCAGGCCGCGTGCCGATGAAGGTATTTTTTTTGCCCAAAGCGATAATCACCATCACGGGCCGACGCAAATTGCAGGTTCCTTCGCGGAAGGTATCATCCTCACCTCGGCTAATCACGCAGATTACATCCCGCATTTCCGGCAGGTCGAGATCGTATGTATTTCGTCCGTGCCCGCCGATGAGGATGTCGCCCGCCGCCGTCGTCAGCCGTTGGAATTGTTGACCGTTCATCGTGACTCGCGGCAACACATCGTCGGGAAGTTGAGCCAACAGATCCAGCAAGGCTGTATTCGTCAGCGGAATCAAGGCTTCCGCTCCATCATACAGTGCGGCGGTATCGACTCTTGTCAATATATCGACATGCCTTCGCCCGACGGATCGTGCCGGGATGGTATGACCGGTAATACAGGCTTTCCCAACGAAGGTTTCCACGAAATTTTTCTCCAATTCGTCCAGTTCGGTCGCCGTCAGCGTCGAAAACGCTCGGGCGTGTGCCGACGATGCCAAGAGAAGTGCCCGTTTGACTTCGGCTAATGCTTCAATCGGCGTCGTGCAGAGCGGAAACTTAATCCCGCCGTCTTCGCGTTTGGGAATGTCCATGCGTTCGCGGATTCCCGGCATCAACTCGGCCAGGTGCCGATGGCCGCCAGCAAAACCAACGAACAACTCTCGGGAATACTCCTCGACCTCAAAGGTCGAACGCACGGGTTCGTCGTACAATTTCAAGAACCATTTCAATCGGAAACGGCCATCAAGTTCGCTTTTCGTGTTGATACCAGCCGTATCTCGCATAATGCCGCGGGCGAAATTCTTCCACATTTCGTAGCGGTTCTGTATATTGCGAGACCGCAGACCGTTGATAATTTCATCGTGCATCAACTTGAGTTTATCCTGTGCGTTGGGATCGCCAGCCAATGTGGGATCAATCAATTTCCAGTCATTTTCTTCATCCTCGCGGTCGAAATCCGGGATTTGAATCACGACCCTTGTCTTCTCCGGTGCGGTATCTTGGACAATGTCCGTCTGATCGGTTGCATCGTCAACGATTCGCCCTTCGACGATGGGTTCGTTAGCCAAGTCTTCCAAGGTTCGGCTCAATTCGCTTTCCTGCGATGGCGTAACGCTAATCGGCGTTCTGGATTCAAACCGCCGTCGGGGTTCGGAAATAATTTCCAAGACGCCAATATCCGCAATACCGCCGTCATCTGGCTCTTCAATCACGGTATATTCTTCATCGAAGATGCTATCCAAAAAGAGCGAATCGGCATCTTTGGCCGGAGGTGCGGCTGCGGGAGTGCGTCCGCCGTTAATCAATTCCGGCTCGAACAACTCGACCGGCAATTCCGGTTCCGGCTGGACTTCTTCCTCTTTCGGTTGCGGCTGCGTTCCATGTCCGTCGGATTCAACGAAAAACTCGATGGGGAACTGCTCGACCACCGGTGTTTCAAGGGCCGGTCTCTCAGCGGCGGGCTTCTCGAGGGATGGTTTTGCTGCCGGCGGAGGAACGATTCGGGGTTCGGGCAAGACCGTACCGGGGGCATTCGGTTTGACGGTCGTCCAGCCATCGCTGATGACGGCAGGGCCTGTACCTTGGGCGTTCGCAGTGTCAGGTGTCGAAGGAGCGACTCGGGCGCGTCCGCCGGGTGTCGGGCTGGGTTGGGTTTCCCGAGCGGCCGGAGCGTTTGCGGTTCGGCTCGCCGTTGCGGCGGTTTTTGGTTCGTTGCCCGAATTATTTTGAGAAGTTCGCTGGGATTCTTGGCGCATCTTCTCTTGGAGCATAGCCTCGAATTCGGTCAAATCATTGGCGAGGGCACCGGCCAGGGCAAATAGAGCACCCAGGGCGATTCCGGCAAGGCCAATTTTGGTGAGTAGGTATTTCATGTTTTTCCTCGTTTTTGGGGGAACAGTCAAAACTGTTAAAGTTCGTGATTTAGGCAAGCATATCCGGCAGAATGTAACGGTTATGCCGCTTATGACTGCTAATCGGTTGATTTTTACGAACTCTTGAAAGAAAAATTAAGAAATCAAACGGGAATTTACTGCCAGAACGTATCCCAAATTGGCCCGGAATCGCTCCCGCCATTCCGGCTTGCGCAACGTCATTCCGGCCCCATCGTCATTCCGGCGAAAGCCGGAACCCAGCCGAGCGGCGTGTGATGTCGGTTCCTCTGGGTCCCGGCGTGCGCCGGGATGACAGTTTCCGAGCAAGGCTCGACTCCATCACTTCACCACGAAATTGACCATTTTTCCGGGAACGATGACCTTTTTAACGACCGTCTTGCCCGATAACAACTCCGCGATTTTCGCATCCGCAACAGCAAGCCGCTCCATCGTTGCCGCATCCGCATCCGGCGAAATCACAATCTTCGACCGCATCTTGCCGTTGAGCGATACCGGTATCTCCAACTCCGTCTCCTTAATCGCTCCCTCATCATAAACCGGCCAAGATTCATAGGCCAACGTCGCCTGATGCCCGAATATCGACCATAATTCCTCCGCAATATGCGGGGCAAACGGCGACAAAAGCAATACAAATTTCTCCATTGCCTCACGGGGCCGTACCTGCTCCTTCATGAAGAAATTCGTGAATTCCATCATCCGGGCGATGGCCGTATTGAAGGACATATCCCGAATGTCTTCCGTTACGGCCTTGATCGTTTTATGCAGCATTCGGCTTTGTTCCGCCGTTAACGCAACATCTTGCACACTTTTATTGACAGAGGCACAATCTGACGGCTGCGGCTCTATGCCCGTTTGTTCCGGCTGAACGACATCCACGATCATCCGCCAAACACGGTCCAAAAATCCCCGAACGCCCCCAACGCTTTCCATCGACCAAGGTTTTGTCGATTCCAAAGGCCCCATAAACATCTCATAAAGCCGAAGCGAATCCGCTCCGTATTTCGCAACCACATCGTCGGGATTGATCACATTGCCCCGGCTTTTTGACATTTTTTGGCCATCTTCGCCGAGAATCATGCCCTGGTTGACCAATTTTTGGAAAGGCTCCGAATGCGAAACCAGGCCGTAATCATAAAGCACCTTATGCCAAAATCGGGCATAAAGCAAATGCAGCACCGCGTGTTCCGCTCCGCCGACATACAGATCGACGGGCATCCATCGCTTTTCCAATTCGGGATCGACCAGCATTTTATCGTTTTTCGGGTCGATGTACCGCAAATAATACCAACACGAGCCGGCCCATTGCGGCATGGTGTTCGTTTCCCGTTTGTATTTTTTGCCGTTGCGTGTTACGTAGAGCCAATCGGGCGCAGCATGTTCAAACGGCGGTTCCGGCGTATTGTGTTCCGCCTTAAAATCAATGTTCGGCATGTCGAGCGGCAACTCCGACGCATCGAGGGCAACCGTTCGACCCGTCATTTGGCCGTCGCTGTCGAGTTCATGGAGAATCGGGAACGGTTCGCCCCAGAAATGCTGTCGACTGAAAAGCCAATCCCGCAGTTTGTAGTTGACTGCTTGGCGACCGAGGCCTGCTTGGGTCAAATCTGCCGTGATGGATGCCTTGAACTCTTGCGTTGTCAGCCCGTTGTATTTTCCCGAGTTGACCGCAATGCCGTCATCGGTGTATGCACAGGAACTGACACAGTCGTCCGCCGGGCAACTGTCTGCCTTTTCAACAACCTGCACAATCGGCAGGCCGAACTGCTGGGCAAACTCAAAATCCCGGGTGTCGTGGCCCGGCACCGCCATAATCGCCCCGGTGCCGTAGGAAATCAGCACATAATCGGCAATCCAAATCGGAATCGCTTCGCCATTCACCGGATTGACCGCATACGAACCCGTAAAAACGCCGGTTTTGTCCTTGGCCAAGTCGGTGCGGTCGAGATCGCTTTTCGTCGCGGCCTGTTCGCAGTAGGTTTCGACGGCTTCCCGTTGCTCTTTGGTCGTCAAGCGTTTGACAAAGGGATGTTCGGGCGCGATGACCATATACGTCGCACCGAAAAGCGTGTCGGGCCGGGTCGTGTAAATCCGCAGCACATCGCCGCTCGGCTTGCGAGGAAAACCGGTTTTTTGCCGCTGGGCTTTCCAGTCGTCGATGCTAATGTTGGCCGTGTCGCCCTGCGACGCGTTGCCGACATAAAAATCAACTTCGGCTCCGGTACTGCGTCCGATCCAATTCCGCTGCAAGGCTTTGATACCGTCCGACCAGTCGAGGGTTGCGAGGTCGGATTCGAGGCGGTCGGCATACGCCGTAATCCGCAGCATCCACTGACGCAACGGCATCCGCACGACGGGATGGTCGCCCCGTTCGCTTCGGCCTTGGATGACTTCTTCGTTGGCGAGTACGGTTCCCAGTGCGGGACACCAATTTACGGGGGCTTCGATTTGGTAGGCGAGGCGGTGTTCGTCTCGATAGGCTTCGGCGTCATCGACATCCTTGGGAATCGGCAATTCGCGGATGGGTCGGCCTTTTTGCTGTTCCTTGTCAAACCAGGTGTCGTAGAGCAGGAGGAATATGTACTGCGTCCATTTGAAATAGTCGGGATCGGTGGTTGAGAGTTCTCGGCTCCAATCGTAGGAAAAACCGAGCATTTTGAGTTGTCGGCGGAAGGTTGCGATATTGGTTTCGGTAATGGTTCTCGGCGAGATACCGGTTTTTTTTGCCTGTTGTTCGGCGGGCAGACCGAAGGCGTCCCAACCCATAGGATGGAGGACGGCAGTTCCGTTCATTCGCTCGAATCGGCAGACGATGTCGGTTGCGGTATATCCCTCGGGATGTCCGACATGCAATCCATTGGCACTGGGATAGGGAAACATGTCGAGGACATATTGTTTTTTGGTTGTGAGCCGCGTCGCTTGCGATGCGCACAGTTCAAACGTTTTGTTTTTTTCCCAAAATTCTTGCCATTTGGGTTCGATAATCGCGGGATCGTACTTCATGCGGTAGATTGTAACACAGCATTCGCCCAAACAAAAGTCGCCGTGTGATTTTTGCCGCTTTTAGCGGCGTTTTACCCTTCGAGCATCGCCCAAAACGGATGCAAACGGTCGCCCCGCGTGCGAACATCCTCCAACATGACCTCTATATCCGGCTCAATCACTCCATTCGCCGGATGATAATTCCTGTCATTCACCCGAACCGACGCCCGAGCACGAAAATCAATAATGTCCGGCGTCAAAAAAATCTGCACATTGCCCACACGTGGACGAGTCGTTACCGTAATACTATTTGTCGTACGATGCAGTTGCGATTCCACCGTTACCGGCCCCGGACGCAACTCATTACGCCGAGCCGGAAAATCCATCGGGTCTACCATATTCCTCGGTACATCCCCCAGTAAATGCGGCATCTCCACCCACCAAAAAAAAGAATCCCAGGGACGCAGTGTCTCCACCTTAAACTCCGTCGGCGAAGGATTGCGTTGCCGAAGTCCCATCCATTCAAGAATATGAAGAATTTCCTCGGAAAATCCCTCCATTCCGCGGCCAATATACCGAACGGCCGTTACATCGCCGGGCAGGCTCTGCGATTGCAAATACCGATTCAACACGAACGCGTTCGTGTTCCATTTTCGGACATTGCCGACGCCCTCCATTTCGCCCCAAACAAGATAGAGCGGGACATGCCGAACGGCCGATGCGTACGCGTCGATATACTTGGAAGCAACGGCATTAAATATCACCGCGCCCGCCCACAAGTCGGGATGAGCGAGAGCAATATCCCACGCGGCCGTTCCGCCGATTCCGTGTCCCGATATGAAAACCTTGTTCGTATTAACGCTAAATCGCCGAAACGCATCCTTCACGGCCGCGAGCACGGCGGCGTGCGAAAAAACGGAGAAATCGTAATCCGACAGAAATGCTTCCGGCGGATTCCACTCCGGGGCGATGATGATGTAACCGTGCCGCGTTGCGTGGCCGATTCGCATATCGCCGCGCCAGGAACCGGCCCACCAATCGACTTGCATATCCGGCGTTTGCGTGAGGCCGTTGAGCGAAACGACCATCGGATAACGCAGATACGGATTGTAATCCGGCGGGAGTTGCACCGTGTAGCGGATTTCCGCCGCTCTGGATGATTGTGCCGAAATGAGCGGGCTCGGGATGCTCAAATTGTAATATCCCGGCTGGGTTGCATCCCCTTCGGGTAAATCGGCAAACGGCGGTCTCATCGTTGCCAATATGCCCGCAATGAGGTCAGGCCGGGCGGTTTCCAGGTTTCGCAGTTGCTCCAAAATCCGTTGCCGAAGCAGAGAATCCTGACCGCTCCGCAGATATTCGGCAACCAACTGTTCCGTTTCCTGAAGCGTGATCGCCGTCGAAAGGCGAATGTTATCCGCGTCGGGACCGGCATACCAACCCGTGATCGCAAGGGCTAACTTCTCGGCGGGGGAAAGTTGCGGATCGCTCGCAAAAAGCCGAAATCCTTCCAATCGCCGAATCGTCGAAAAGTTCAATTCCCTTTCGATTTCCGCGATGATCGGCGGTATCTTATCGCTTTTCTCATATTCCGGCAGTTGTTCGTACAGTTCCTTGAGGGCCGTAACAATATCCTGGCTTTGCTGGTCAATTTCGTCATACCGCCGCAGAAATTGCCGAACGGGCACGATCTGACGTTCCGGCAACTTTGGGTCTTGCTCCAATTCGGTAATGTATTGCCGGACAAAATGATATTGTCCGCCTTCCCAACGAAATTCGAGTTCATCCAGGATTTGCTGATACAGGGCTTGCCGAATGTTGAGCGATACCGGCCGGATGCGTTGCATCGCGTCGGGCGAATCTTGCCAATCCTGGACGATGGCTTCCAATTCGGCATCGGCATTGACATATTGCCCGCCGGCGAAGTAGAATCGGACGAGTTTGAGTCGGTCTTCGAGGTTTTGCGGATCAATGAGGCGTGTCAGAATGGCCGAAATTTGTTCGCGAGGGACGGCATTCGTCGCGATGCGTTTGTTCCAGTTGAGCGGCTGGCCGTTGATATGGATGTTGTTATAGGCCTTGACTCCGGTAACGCTGATGTAATACGGCGTGAGTTCGACGATTGCCTGTTCGGCGAATTCGACGCCTCGGGAATGCCGAATTTCCAGAAGTCGGCGCCCGAATTCATCGAAGGGTGCGGCATTCCAATAGTTGCCGGGAATATAGTATTCTTTCCCGTCGAGTAGAGTTTGGCGGCCGGTGCGGAACGTTTCGTGCCGGGGAAGAGATTCTTCGCTAACGCGTAGGATTTGTTTGAGTTGGGACATGTAGATATGTCGGAGTCCATCGTCGATCACGATGATGGGTCGGCCTATTAGGTCGGGCGTGTTCACTCTTTCGTCGACGCGTGAGAGTTTGACGTGCATTCCTTGGATGGTTCGTCCATCGCGGAGATGATATTTATTGGCAAGGACTTGGCTTGTGCCGATGCAACTTGCCAGGAGGAGAAAGGTGAGGCAAACGGTTCTTCTCATGGTGTGTAGTTTAGAGAAAAGTGGGCAGCGGAGCAAGACGGAATGGTCGTTTTGCCGGTGCCCGAGAATTAGGGCATCTTGACAATTCCCCTCCAATCGGTAACAATGGAGCCCTTGTGGAGTACAAAAGCAACACACAAAAATAACACTTTTTCATGACCGGACCTGAAATTCGAGAAGCCGTTATCAATATCCTTGCGGATATTGCGCCCGATGAGGACTTTGCCGCGATCAAGGACGACGTTCCTTTTCGCGAACAGTTCGAAATGGATAGTATGGACCTGCTCGACATCGTGCTGGAATTACGCAAACGCTACCGCGTCCAGATTCCCGAAGAAGATTATCCCAAACTCGACAATATGAACAGTACCGTCGAGTATCTTATGCCCCTGATACAGGCTTAAAAATCCCTGTCATGCTCATTGCCGTCGACATTGGAAATACCAATCTGAAAACGCTCGCCGTGCTGCCAAACGGCGATGCCAGCCATCGCTCTTGGAACATTCCGCCCGATATTGGAAATATCGACGATTTTATCTCACAGCGTTTACTCCGCATTGAAACGCTGACCGGCACCGTCGATTTGCGGGCAAACGCCTATCCCAAACCGATTACTTGGCGGATCATCCAAACGGGCCGGCTCGACTGGAAGGTATTGAAGACGGCAATCCTTCAGGTTCGGCCCAAAGACAAGTTCAAACAGATTACGCACAAGCAGATTCCGTTAAAAATGGATGTCGATTTTCCTGCAAAAGTCGGCATCGACCGCTTGCTGGCGGCATTTGCCGCGATGTACAACTACGGCAACTCGCCGATGTTGGTTGTCGATGCAGGCACGGCAATAACGGTCGATGTCGTGCAAAATGGAACATTTCGCGGCGGGGCCATTTTGCCGGGATTGGCGTGTTTATCGCAGGTTTATCCGCAAATTTCCAAAAAATTGCCGAAGGTCGCGATTCCGCAGTTTTCGGATGCGGACAAGGTAAAGTTGCCGACGTATCCCGGCAAAAACACGGAAGATGCCATTTTGAATGGGTTATACTGGGGAACGGTTGGAGCGATTGGCCAATTTTACGATTGGGTGCTTTCTCAAACGGGCGAACTGGGTTTGATTTTGACCGGCGGGGATGCGGAATACCTCTTGCGAGGCTTGAATACGGTGCTCCCGTCAGAGAGCATCGAGTATTGCGAGACGCTCGTTGTCGAAGGAATTCTCCGCTTGCCGGAGGCCCGTACCGCTCGGCCCTGACGGCGAAATGACTCCCCTCTACTTCTTCGTGGCCTTCTTCACGGCCGGCTTCTTGACCGCGGCCTTCTTAGCGACGGCCGGTTTCGCAACGACCGCCTTTGCCGCAAGGTCGGCAACGGTATCATGTGCCACCTTGAACGGAGCATTTTTGACCTGCTTTCTGACCGCTCCGGAACGAACGCATTGCGTGCAAACTCTGACCGTTTTGGTCGTTCCATTGGCTGTCGTCGTTCGCACATTTTGCAGGTTCGGAAGGAAAACGCGTCGGGTGATGCCGGTAACTTTCGTACCGACACCGCCGAGATATTTTGCTTTTCCTCTCGTTTCGATGCTATTTCCGACGCTGCGGCCTTTTCCGCAGATTTCACAGACTCGAGCCATGGGAAGTTTTGACAAAAAGAGCGAGTAGTCGAGATTCTAGCAAACAATCCCGTTTTCGCAAGGGGACGGCGAGCGGACTGGCCCTTGCGGGGGCTGCTCTCTCCGGTTAGAATAGACGGCATGCCAAGCATTTTAGAAGAATCCCCCGTACCCGGCGTGCGGTTGCTGTACCGCCTCGCCACCGTCCTTGCTTTCGTCAGCGGCCTTTTCTGCATCGCTCTCCTCGCCGTCCTCGCCATAAACTATCACGGCATCCTCTCGCCTCATCGCACCGCTGCCCATAAAATCGAGACCGTTTTGTCAAACGAGCCCTCCTACCGCCTGCCCGCCGATGATTCCTTCAACCGCCTGCCAACCGATTACCAATCTTTTCTCGCTCTCCGACAAGCCCTTACACAAAATCGGCAAGACGAAAACCTCCGTACGCAAATCCGACAACTCGATCATGACTTGCGAATCGAATACTTCCATCGCCGAGCCGTTGCCGAACGAACCACGTATTTTCTGCTGGCTGCGTCGATTTTATTCCTCGTCGCTTTGCGGACGATTTCCGTCTTGAAACGCCCACTGCCCGACCCTCATTCCAAAAATTCCAAAACACCAGCGAACGCCAGGCACTTTTCCTGGGGGTTCGCCGTTGTCATTGCCTGGTTTATGCTTTTCGGCGGGCTTTATTTGGGTATCCTCTTCGCCCCGAAGCACGATTATGAACAGATATTCCTCGACCGATTGCTTGCCGAAGCGAACGCTCCCGTTCCGCCGACCACGCAACGGCCAGCGGCATCGACGGTGATTCACGATTATCCAGCGTCCGACGCAACGCCAACGGAGCCGGTCGCGCTGACGGAAGAACTCTTGGCCCGAAATTGGGTATCTTTCCGCAACTTCGACGGGAACGGCATCGGGTTTTCCGACAATCCGCCGATTCACTGGGATGCAACAACGGGTGAAAACATCGTTTGGCAATCCGCGGTGCCGCTCCCCGGCAATTCCTCGCCCGTCATCTGGACGGATGACGACGGCGGCGGAAAACTGTTTTTGACCGGAGCCGACGAAAATCATCAACATATTTTCTGCTACAACATCGTTGACGGCTCGCTCCTTTGGGACGCGGATGTTTCCCGGCCTGGAGTTGAGGTTCCAAACGTGGACAAAGATACGGGCTTTGCCGCCCCGACGCCGGTTGTTGATGGCCGACATGTTTATGCGATGTTTGCGAACGGCGAACTCGTTGCGGTCGATTTTGCCGGAAACCTTGTTTGGCGAAAAAGTTTTGGTTTGCCGGACAATATGTACGGTTTTTCGAGTTCTCCGGCACTGCATTTTGACCGGCTCATCGTGCAGTTCGACAATGCAGACGGCAGCGACGGGACTTCGCGAATCGTCGCCCTGGATTTAAGCGACGGTAGTGTTATTTGGGAAACGCCTCGCGAGGCGCCGGCTTCTTGGGCGTCGCCGACGATTAAACGAATTGGCGATTCCTACCAAATCATCGTGTGTGCAAATGATTATGCGATTGCCTACGATCCGGCGGACGGTTCCGAAATATGGCGGGTGCGGTGTTTGACCGGTGCGGATGTTGGGCCGTCGGCAATTTCGCACGGCAATGTGGTTTTGATTACAAACACATCGCCTCGAACAACCGCAATTGACGCGACGGGGACGGGAAACGTTACGGAGACGCACGTCCTGTGGATTGGAAACAATGCGCCGCCGGATACGGTAAGTCCGTTGGCATCGGATGATTATTATATGACGTTGGACTCGTACGGTTTTCTGACGGGATATGACCCGACGGTGATTGATGAAGCGCGTCGCCGGGCGAGATTTTGGGAATTGGAGGTCGGCAACATGTCGAGTTTTTATTCTTCGCCGCTTCGGGTGGGGACATTGGTATATGCTTTTGACAAATCGCGGAACAATCCTCGTGCGTTTGTACTTGATTTATCGAAGATAGAAGTGGGCGATACCGGAATGTTGACGAACGCATCGGAACAGTCGGTGATCATTGCGGTAAACTCGATGTTGGAGCCTTGCGTAACGAGTCCGGCGGTATTGAATGACCGATTGTACATTCGGAGCGAGACGATGGTGTATTGCATTGGGCAACTCTGACTCTCCCTTGCGTTCCCATCGGCGGCGATGTAAAATACGCGGGTGCCGAGCAGGACTCGGCAGCCAACTTCTAACACCTTAACTCAATGTCCGATCGCCGTTTGTATAATTTCTCCGCAGGGCCCGCCGCACTGCCCCTGCCCGTCCTCAAAAAAGCCCAAGAAGAACTCCTCTGCCTGCCCAACGTCGGAGCCTCCGTGATGGAAATCTCCCATCGCTCCAAAACATTCGAAGCAATCCTCGATGCCGCCGAAGCCAATGTCCGCTCGCTGTTAAATGTTCCCGAAAATTATAAAATCCTCTTCCTGCAAGGCGGAGCACTTCTCCAATTCGGAATGATTCCCATGAACCTGCTCGGCGGCAAGGCGGCAGATTACGTCATCACCGGCTCCTGGTCGAAAAAGGCCGATTCCGAAGCGAAAATCGTCGGAAAAGTGAACACCCTTTGGGACGGCAAAAGTGTCTCCTACAAACGCAAGCCGACAGACGCAGAACTGAAACTCAATGCCGATGCCGCATACGCATATATCTGCTCCAATGAAACCATCGAAGGCGTGCAGTTTCAGGCATTTCCCAATACCGGCAACGTGCCGCTCGTTTGCGATGCGTCGTCGGATATTTTCAGCAAGCCGATTGACATTTCGCAGTTCGGTCTCTATTATGCCTGTGCTCAAAAGAATGCGGGCCCTGCCGGTGTAACGCTCGTGATCATTCGGGATGATTTGCTTGACCGGTCGCCGGATACGTTGCCGTCGCTGCTCCATTATAAGAAAATTGCGGAGCAGAAGTCGATGCTCAACACGCCGCCGTGTTTCGCTATTTATATGGTCAAACTCGTTACGGACTGGCTACAAAACGATATGGGCGGACTTGAAAAAGTCTATGCTTTCAATAAGGAAAAGGCGGCGTTGTTGTATGATACGATAGACAATTCCGGCGGTTACTATACGGGCCATGCGGAGAAGGAATATCGGTCATTGATGAATGTGCCGTTTCGTTTGCCGTCGGAGGAATTGGACAAGCGGTTTGAGGCGGAGGCGAAAACGGCGGGCTT
The DNA here is from genome assembly GCA_009778035.1 of Planctomycetaceae bacterium. Taxonomy (GTDB): domain Bacteria; phylum Planctomycetota; class Planctomycetia; order Pirellulales; family Thermoguttaceae; genus WRKP01. The sequence goes on along the minus strand of WRKP01000023.1, from coordinate 16,949 downwards.
GATTATGCTTTCGGGACACCGCAGTGTCGGCGGCCTTCGGGCGTCGATTTACAATGCGATGCCGAGGGAGGGCGTTGTGGCTTTGTGCGATTTCATGCGGGATTTTGCCGGGAAGAATGGCTAGAGCATATCTCAAATTGCTCTAAAAAACAAATACCGAACACTGCATTGTCGCTATGCTCGCTGAAACTCCCGCTAAAATCAATCTATTCTTCGAAGTGCTCGGCAAACGATACGATGGATTTCACGAAATTGTGTCCGTTGCCGTGCCGATTCGCCTCTGCGATGCCTTGACCCTCGTGCCCAGCAAGGACCCTCAAATCCAATTTGAATGCGTCGGCAATGATACCGTTCCCGCCGATGAAACAAACCTTGTCGTTAAGGCCGTTAAGTTAATTCAAAAACGCTTTAATGTCCAATACGGGGCGGCAATCACCCTGCTCAAACGCATTCCTATCCAAGCCGGTTTGGGCGGCGGTTCGAGCAACGCCGCCGCTGCACTGCGGTTGGCTTGCCAAGTTTGGGATATTTCGGTTTCCGATTCCGAATTGATGCCGCTCGCCGCCGAACTGGGCAGCGATTGTCCCCTGTTTTTTTACGATGTGCCGACAATCAGTACGGGTCGGGGCGAACGAGTTCAGCCCTTGCCGTCCATCCCGACGCTTTGGTTCGTGTTGCTCAAGCCGCCGGAAGGCCTGTCGACGGCCAAAGTCTATGCCGAGTGCCTGCCCCAACGCGAAAACCGAATGCCGGATGATTTGATTGCCGCAATGTCAAACGGCAATGTTCACGAAATTGGCAGACACCTGTTTAACCGTTTGGAAATTCCTGCTCGGAAGATATGGCCACGGTTCGATGCGGTCAAATCGCAACTGTTATCGTCGGGCTGCATCGCTGGCCAGATGACGGGAAGCGGGACGGCCTTTTTCGGGCTGTGTGAAGATGAATCCCATGCCGAGGAGGTGTTTCGGCGATTGCAAAGAGATTCCGCACCGGACGATGACGTTTTTTTGGTGCGGACGTAGGTTCCCGCCGATTGACGCTGCGGCGAAAATATGGTAGGCTTGGGGTGTTTCCAATCCCCAACCCCTTTGCTTTCCAATGCTGCGTATAGGTATTCACGGACTCGGTTTTATGGGAATGATGCACTATCTCGCCTATCAACGATTGAGCGGTGTGCAAGTTACGGCAATTTGCGAAGCCCTGCCCGAACGACGAAAAGGAGATTGGACCGCCATCAAAGGCAATTTCGGCCCCCAAGGCACTCAAATGGACCTGACCGGTGTCAAAACTTATGCCAAAGCCGAGGAACTCTTCGCCGATCCCGACATTGACCTCGTCGATGTATGCCTTCCGCCAAGCCTCCACGCCGAAATGACGATTGCCGCTTTGAATTCCGGCAAACACGTTTTTTGCGAGAAGCCGATTTCGCTTTCGCTGACCGATGCCGATGCAATGACCGCTGCTGCCGATAAAAACAAAAAATTGTTTATGGTCGGGCACGTTCTGCCGTTTTTTCCCGCTTACACCTTTGTTTACGATGCCGTTCGGACGAACAAATACGGCAAGTTGCTCGGCGGGCATTTTGACCGCGTGATTTCCGATCCCGTTTGGCTCAAGGATTTTTACAACATGTCGACAACCGGCGGGCCGTTGCTCGACTTGCACATTCACGATGCCCATTATATTCGGTTGCTGTTCGGAATGCCGAAACAGGTTCAGAGCATTGGCCGATTGCGAGGGGATGTGCCGGAGTATTTTAGCACGCAATTCGTTTTTGACGACCCGAATTTGGTTGTTACGGCAACGAGCGGCTGCATATTCCAGCAGGGACGGCCCTTTATGGCTCGCAGTGAAGTCCATTTTGAGAAGGCGACGATTGTATTGGACGGCAGCGGAACGACGATATTGACGGAAGATGGCAAGTCGTTGCCTGCGGAGTTGCCGAATGTCGATGATGTCGGCATTTTTGCGAATGAGTTGAAGGAGATGGTCGATTCGGCATCGCAGGGTCGGGTTTCGCCCATCCTTGGTGGCGTGTTGGCTCGTGATGCGTTGCTCATTGCATTGCGGCAGATGGAGTCGATTCAAAAACGCCAGCCGACGTCGACGGAGTAGCGGCAGGCATTTTCCTAACATCTACACCGTCCATTGCGAGATGTCCATCCGCTCCTCGTCGCTTTCCGGCGGGCCGGTCAAAATCCGCACGCCCGATGTCGTCAATGCCAATGTGTGCTCAAAATGCGCACTCGGCTTCCGGTCCGCCGTTGATATCGTCCAGTGATCCCGAAGCGTTCGGATGTTTTTCGTGCCAATGTTGACCATCGGCTCGACGGCAAGCACCATTCCCGGCACCAACTTAAAGTCATTTTGCATCGTTTTTTGACTCACATAATTCGGAACCTGCGGACTTTCATGCATTTCCCGGCCAATTCCATGTCCGACAAGGTCTTCAATCACGGAAAACCCCGCCGGTTTGGCCAATGCCTGCATTTTTCGAGCGACGGCCCCCCAAGTTGCCGCCCGACCCATCTCCGCGATCGCAACGTTCAGCATCCCCTCGGTAACATCCAAAAGCCGTTGCTGCTCGAACGTAATTTTGCCGACGGCAAAAGTGCGAGCGGAATCGCCGCACCAGCCTTTGGATTGCGAGCCGGCATCCAAGATTTTGCAGCCGGTATCAATCCCGACAATGTCGCCTTCCCGCAACACCCGATCGCCGGGAATGCCGTGAACGACCTGTTCGTTAACGCTGATGCAAGTTACGGCGGGGAAGGGTACGGTACCGGGCACGCCTTTGAATAAGGGAATGACGTGATGATATTCATAGAATTGTTCAATTCGAGCATCAATTTCGCCGGTCGTCATGCCGGGCCGAACGAGTTTTTCGGCAATTTGCAGAGCATGCCAAACGAACAGACCCGCTTTTCGCATTCGGTCGATTTCGCGGGCTGATTTGAGCATAAATTATCGCAATACGCACGGAATAATACCAAGTATTTTAACGGAATTTATCGTAAAGCCTAGTCCAGCGCAGGATTGACAAAACCAACTCGCATGATTAGGATTTAACACAATTCACACATTCGTCCCATCCAATGTCCCGACTGCTTCGTTTCGTTCTCCTCTGCGGGTTCCTGAGTTCCCTGCTGGCAGCACAGTCGGCAGCGCAAATCGACGGATTGTACGACTTTGACGATTTCGGCCTCTCCACGCAAGGCCCGCGAGAACACGTCTCGCTGACCGGCAAGTTTACCGACAAATACCTCGTCCTGCAAGCCCGCATCGTTCCCGGTTGGCACCTCTATTCCGTAACGCAGCCGCCCGGCGGCTCCCTGCCCAGCACCTTCGAATTCAGTCCGCCGGAATTACAGGCATCATTGCTGGAAATCCGCCCAACCACCGAACCACGCGTCAATATCACTCCCTATTTTGACGTCCCGCTCGAAGAATATGACCTCGCCGTAACCTGGATTTTCACGTTCCAGGACAATCTGCCCGTCGGGACGGCCATTCAGGGAAGACTGCATGGTATGGTCTGCCAAGATGCCGACGGTTTGTGTATTCCAATTACCATCCCGTTTTCGGCAACATTCGATGCAAATCTCGATATTGGCACGCTGTTGCAGCAAGCCGAAGCCGTTGCCGACCAGTTTGTGTTCCATTTTGAATTCAGCGAGCCGGGAACACCGCGAAGCGAAGTCCCCGGATTTACCGTCCACGAAACCGTTCTCGTTGGCAACTTTTGGTGGGCCCTGCTCTTTGCCTTTTGCGGCGGGATCATTTTGAACTTTATGCCGTGCGTGCTGCCCGTCATCGGATTGAAAATCCTCTCCTTCTTCGAGCAAGCCGGACAGAGCCGGGCAAGAGCGTTTATGCTAAATGCCTGGTACGCTTCGGGAATGCTCAGCGTGTTCCTCTTCCTGGCATTTTTGAGCCTCGGCTTGAGCATCCTGTTTACATTCGACCTGTTCGGTATCATTATGGTATGCATCGTCTTCGTGATGGCACTGAGCCTGATGAATATCTGGACGCTCAACGTTCCCGGCGTGCTCGGCGGCAAAACGTCAGGGCAACTGACGAATCAAGAAGGAATACTGGGAGCGTATTTTAAGGGGATCATCACGACGCTGCTGGCAATTCCTTGCGGTGCCCCGCTGTTAAGTCCCGCCGTGAATTGGGCGGATATGCAAATCCGAGCCGGAAATATGCCGGAAGTGTTCTTTATGTACGGCATCATCGGCCTCGGGATGGCATCGCCCTATTTGCTGCTGGGGGCGTTCCCTGAATGGCTGCGGTTTTTGCCCAAACCAGGGGCGTGGATGGAAACGTTCAAAAAAACGATGGGATTCTGCCTGCTCTTGGCGGTTGTTTGGATTTTGTATTTTCTGCCCGTCGAAAAGGTGCTGCCGACCATTGCATTGCTTTTTGCTCTTTGGTTTGTTTGTTGGCTTTTCGGCGAGCAGCAAATGACGGGGCAAAGCCAAAAACGCACGGCCGTCATATCGCCCATCGTGTTGGGCCTGGTGCTTGTGTTTTCGTATAACATTCCCGGCGTGCCGAATCCGTACACATTGGAGTCGGCAATGAAGACGCGGATATACGGCCATGAGGGCGAGCATTGGAAGCCGTACAGTCATTCGGCATTCGAAGCGGCATTGGCGTCGGGCCAGCCGGTGATCGTTGAGTTTACGGCCGATTGGTGTGTGAATTGCAAAGGGTTGGAAGCAACTGTGTTGCAATCGGAGATGATATTGTCGTTGTTGGAGGAAAAGCAGATCGTATCTTTTCAGGCGGATTGTACTCGGGAGGGCGAAGGAACGGAACTTTTATTGCAACTGGGCTCATCAATCATCGTCCCGACGGTGGCGATTTTTGATTCGGCCAATCCGACGGAGCCGACGGTGGTTCGCGGTTTTTACACGGTGCGATCGCTCGCGGAACTGTTGCGATGACGAGAGCGATTCTCGTGTTGCTTTGAACAAAAATCGTCATTCCGGCGCAAGCCGGAATCCAGACATTGCGAGTGAAGCCGATTCCTCTGGGTTCCGGCTTTCGCCGGAATGACGGTGTGTGGCCGGGATGACGATGCTTGCGTCAGAATGACGGAGGGGCGTCCATACCAATTCTGGATACGCGGCTGCCATCAATTTGGCCGCGTCATCCGCATCGGATCAAGCACTTCGGCAAGACGCTCCGGCGGCAAAACATCCCATTCGAGACACACTTCACGCACTGTCTTGCCCGTCTTGAACGCCTCCTTCGCAACTTCCGCCGCTTTTTCATAGCCAATATGCGGATTCAGTGCCGTCGCCAGCGATAAACTCTTTTCGACGCCTTCCCGGCACTTTTCCTCGTTGGCGACAAGCCCCTTGAGACACTTTTCGGTGAAAACTTCCAACGCGCCGGACAGGATTTTGACGCTTTCGATGGCCGTATCCGCCATCACCGGCATCATCACATTGAGTTGAAACTGTCCGCCAGCCGCTCCGCAGAAGGTCATTGTTTGATCGTTGCCGATCACTCGGGCACAGGCCTGCATCAACGCTTCGCAGAGCACCGGATTGACCTTTCCCGGCATAATCGAACTGCCCGGCTGCAAGTCGGGAATGATGATTTCGTAAAATCCCGCCCGCGGGCCGCTGCCCAGCCAGCGGATGTTGTTGGCCACATTAAAAATGCAAACGGCGGCGGATTTGATGAGCGAATGAGCGGTTACAATGTCGTTACGCTGAGAAATGGTATTAAAGCGGCTGGACAAATCGCCAAAAGGACGCACAAATTCTGTATCTCCTGCGTCTTTCCCGCTACCTGCAAGCACAACCTTTTCGTCGAGTTTTTCATTCACGAAGCCAATCACTTTTTGTGCAAAATCTGGATGCGTGTTAATGCCTGTTCCTATCGCAGTGCCGCCAACCGGCAAACTGTCCAAAAAACGCAACGCACTGCAAACCATGGTGTAGGCATCAAGCATTTGATCCTTAAAACCTTCAAATTCTTGACCAAGAGTCATCGGTGTGGCATCGGCGAGATGGGTACGGCCGATTTTCAAGACATTTTCCCAAGCATATTCTTTTTCCTGTAACGTTTTATTGGCAACCGCGACAGCATCTTTTAGGAAAGCGATTTCAATAACCAGCGCAACGATCATCGCCGTTGGGAAAATATCATTACTGCTCTGGCCCATATTGACGTGGTCGTTGGGGTGGATGGAGACGGCAGAGGTAGGCTGCCGACCGCCGGGCGGCAGCGTCGGCGATAGCCGACAGGGGGAGTCTATCGGTGTTTTTGTGCGGAGTACCGCACGTTGCCGCCCGGCGGTCGGCAACCTACCTTCGCAATTCTCTCCCGCCTCCACAATCTCATTCGCTCGTCGGGCAATCACCTCGTTGGCATTCATATTCGTCGACGTCCCGCTGCCGGTTTGATAGACATCGACCGGAAAATGATCGTCGAATTTCCCCTCCGCAACTTCAAGACACGCCGTCAAAAGAGCCGCGATCTGCTCTTCCGAGAGCGGCGAGCGTCCCGATTGGAGCAGTCCGAGTTCGGCATTGGCCTTCGCACATGCCCATTTAACGAGGCCGAGGGCGTGAATCAACTCCGGCGGCATGGTCTTTCCCGAAATGGGAAAGTTTTCAACGGCTCGTTGGGTTTGGGCACCATAATAAGCCCCCTCGGGCACTTCGACGGGCCCCATCGTGTCGTGTTCTATTCGCATTTCTATTCGCATGAATTTATTATACTGGAGCGTGTTTCGATTTGGACTGGATGCTCCTCCGCCGGAATGACGAAAAAGAGCCCAAAACAATGATGGATATGCTCCAATACTTGCTGCGGGACAACAAACGGTCAAGTTTTCATAAAAAAATGCCGATTGTACCAAAGGGAGGGTTTTTTCTATGCTTATACGACACGTTTTCGCTTTACTGTTATTCTCCTTACTGGCTTCGGGCTGTAATGTGCTGGATAGCCGGTCTTCTCCTAGTGTCATGACAGTACCGCCGTATTGGCAGTCGCAAAATCATACTGCTCAAGACCAGATGGCCGACTTGCGCGCATTTCACGAAAAAGAATCCTCGAATATCTCGGAAGACCTGCATGTTTTTCGGAATCGCGAGGTAGAACGGATGGCAGCCGAAAGCAAAGAAATGAAAAAAAGTGCTCCTCGGCAGGAAAATCAGGCGAACGGTACGGAGTCGAAGGAGAGTTGGGCTTGGCTCAACTGGTTCAATAAGAAGAACAAAGGTTAACGAATCGAGCAAGCGAGGGCGTTAGAGCATATTCAGAATGGGTATGGACGCCCTTCCGTCATCCCGGCGCAATCTTCGTCATCCCGGCGAAAGCCGGGAACCAGACATTGCGAGTAATGGCGGTTCCTCTGGGTTCCGGCGCAAGCCGGAAGGACGACAGGTTATAGGGCCGGCCTATTACGCCGCAAGTTACCATGCCGTGAACACCATTTTCGTCGAAACATCCTGCACGCCCGGATACATCACACGAACCGCCTCGCAATACGCCTCCATCTGCGGAGCATAATGCCGATGCCGATCCGCCAAAAATGCTGCTTCCGCTTCGCCAACACCCGGCCTGTCCGTCTTGAAATCAAAAATCTCCAAGCCAATCACCTCTCCGCCCGATCGGCGAATGACAAAACGATCCATCGAGCCGTGCAACAGTTTCCCCTGCCAGCGCACCGCAAATCGACGCTCCGTTTCGACCGCAATGTCCTCCCCAACCGCATAACTCGAGCGCATTAACACTTTTCGGACTTCCGGCCGTTCGCACATCACAAGGAAATCCTCGACGATTTCCGACGGAACAAGATTGTGCCGCCTGCCCGATAGGGATTGTGCGACAATTTTCTGCAATGTTTCGCCGTCCAAACGATTGTCATCAATCCACCGCACACTGGCAAAACATGCATGGATCGCCGTCCCGTACAGGGCTGTATCGCGAATATCCATCGGCTGGGCGGCATTCCGCCGACGGCTCCAAACGGCTTTGTCGTCTTTCACCATCCCGGACGGCGAGGCCTGCGGCAAATTGCGAAATACCGGCCGATTCGACAACGCATTCCAGGCAATGCTCGGTCTGGCCGGTTCCGCAACCGCGATTGCATCGTCCCAATCCGCATTGCCGGTTTGGTAGACTTGGTGTGCCGCACCGGGTGCGACGGCTAACACATCGCCCAAACCCGACTGCAACACGGCGGCATACGTTCCCGTTCCCTTTTGACTCTTTTCAGGAACGAGCATCACGAGTTCATGCCGCGCACGCGTCAACGCAACATACAAAACGGCAAGCGATTCCTGTACCTGATTATCCTGCCATTGCACAAAGGCTTCCTGATAAGACTCCGGCAACAATGGCCGCAATTCCTGCTTGACCCAACGCAATACAAAACGGACGGGCCCGGCTTGCGAGGCTTGGGAGAGGATAATCTTCGGCGAACGGCCAAGCAAAAAGCCGTCCAAGTCCGGCAGAACCACAATATCGAATTCAAGTCCCTTGGCACCGTGAATCGTCATCACGCGTATCAAATCCGCACCGGGCGTCGCCAGCCGAGCAGAGTGAACCGACTCGATAAACTGCCGGGTTCGCGTGCCGGTTGCCCTTTCGTCAAAGCGGTAAGCCAATTCCAGCAGTTTTTCAAGCCGTTGCATTTCCTTCGGTTCGCAGGGAGTCAATGCGGAAACCAACTTTTTCACCGTTTTTCCGTACCCCTGCGACAGTAATTGCCCCCGCCAATGCCGAGCGACATTTTCGGCATTCATATCATCGGCAACGTCTTGCAAGGCGAGCAATTCGGCAAGCGGGCCGGTCGCAAGATGGAATCGAACAATCGTATCGCCGGGATGGTCGATGAACGTCATCACGGACAGAACCTGCTGCACCGCTGCCGAGTCGGTCAACGGCACTCCGCCTTCATCACTTGCCTCAACGCCGCGGTGTTTGAGCCCCTTGAGCACCGTCGGGATGTCCTTGCCCGAACGAAATAGAATCCCGATGCTTCGGCTCGGATGCTTTGCGTGCAGTTGCGCGATGCGGTTGAGCGAGTGTTGCCAAAAGGGCGATTCCGTGTCAAGGCTGGCGTCATCATCATCAATTTTCGCATCGTCCATCGGGACGGTTTCAAGCACGCAATACCCTTTTTCCTTGTTCGGACTGAGCGTTTGATGGATTTCGTTGCCGAACCATTCTTGCCATTTCGCGGCCGCGGCAGGCGATTTTTCGCATACGGCAGCGTTCGTTCCAATGTTCAGGAACACCTGGTTGACGGCATCAATTACCGGCTGCGAATTCCGCCGCGTTTCGTTCATGATGGGACGCTTGATCGTATCCGCTCCCTCGGTTTCCAAAAAATCGCTGACCGATTCAAAGATTTCGGCAACGCCGCCCCGCCAACCATAAATTGCCTGCTTCAAGTCGCCAACGCAGAAAAACGACGATTCAGCCCCTTGATTGACGGACTGCACGAAGGGTTTCAAGATGCTCCATTGCGAAAGCGATGTGTCTTGAAACTCATCGAGCAGCAGGTGTTCCGTGGGAGCATCGATTCGGTGCGAAAGCAGTTTTTGCGGCAGCGCGTTCGGCTTTTTGGAAAACAAATCGCCGAGACAAAACGTAATATCCTCGAATCGAAAACCGCGTTTTCGCTGCAAAATGGCTTCCAATTTTTCCCAAACGAGGTCAAGCAAGGCTCGCGTTGCAATCGTTTGATGGATAATGGTTTCCATCCAGACGGCTCGGGCATGTTGGACGATGGGGAGAATTACATCGCGGAGTTCCGGCTCGACCGGTTTTTTGTGGATGACGCAGTTGCCGACCGAAAAATTGGTGCCTATTTTCCCGGTAAGCAGTCCGTCCCAATTTCGTTCAGCAGCGATTTCCATAAAGCGGTCGAAACCTTTGACGCAGTTGCCGTCGGGTTCGCCTTTTTTCGTTTTCGGGAGCAGTTGGTGCAGCGTTTTGCGGTCTTCCGAAAAGGATGCCAAAATGCAATCCAGGTCTTTTTCCGTCATTTTGCCTTGTGTGAGCGTGCCGAGTTTGCCGGGGTCGGTATGGTCCCAAAGAGCGGCATCGGTACTGCGAATGATGGGCAGCAGGTCTTTGGCTAATTTGAAAACTTCCTGCGTAACGGTTTGGCTTTGCTCGCCTTTTTGGAGCAGATGGAGGAGTTTTCGGGCTTCGTTTTTGTGTGATTCGGAAAAAACTGCCTGGACGGCTTCGTGAATGCTTCGGCTGTGTTCCGCCTCGTCGATGATCGTCCAGCCGGGCGGCAACGCGAGTTCGAGCGAAAACGAGGACGCAATTTTATGGAAAAAGGAGTCGAGTGTGCTGATGCGGAGGCGATAGAGATTTCGGGCGAGTTCTGCGGTGGTTTTTTGGAGGAGTGCCGTGCGTTTTACGGGATCTTTGGCGGATAGGGGAATGTGTTTGGCGAATTCGTGTTGTTTGATTTCGTCGAGGGCGGCTTCGGCGAGTCGATTGAGGATACGGTCTAAAATTTCTCCGGCGGCTTTTCGGGTGAATGTAGAGGCAAGGATTGCATTGATTTTTTCGTTGGTTTGTTTGGCATTATTTCGGAGCAGAATTGCGAGAAATTCGTTGCTCAACTGAAAAGTCTTGCCGGATCCCGCCGAGGCCTTGATGATCGTGTTCGTCATGCCTGTTATTATACTCAACTTGGCTGGAAACCGTCCTTTCGGCTTGTGAGGCCGTCTGCAAGTTTCGCATTAGGGAAGGTAGGCAGCCGACCGCCGGGCGGGTGCGTCGGCACAGCCGACTGGAAGGATCAAAATGCGGAGTACCGCAGTTGCCGCCCGGCGGTCGGCAACCTACCTTTTGCAAACTTGCAGTTGGCCTGCCGGAATGACGATTTTGAGGGTTTCCAAAAAAGTCCAATAACACTACAATGCTGTTGCGGCCTCTTTCCCTCCAAACGACGATGCGATCACTTGCTCTCTTAACGCTAGTTTTTACCCTCAACATTGCCTGCCAGCCCCTTTTCGGGAATACATCGACAGGTTCGCACCGCTTATCAATGCCCATTTCGAAGATGCTGAATCGAATGAGCAAGAAGTTTCCCGAATTGTTTTTGCGGCCGACCGTTACGATCCCGACGGCTCCGCCGGGCTGGTACTTCACGCCGTGGAAAAATTGAAACCGACGCTCGAAGCCCATCTGCAACGCCGCGAATTCGATCTCTTGCGATATTGTGCGGCAGCGGCCGCTGGAACGGCACACCGCATTCAAATGCCCGGAAAAGAACTCGAATATCAAGGAGTGGATTTACATGGCAATCTCATCGACGCCAAAGATTTCCGGGGCAAATTTGTGCTGCTTATTATTGATGCCAGCCAAAACGCGCAGAAAATTCCCGTTTTGAAAAAAATCTACAACGCACTCCACAGCGACGGATTGGAACTGATCGAATTCAACACGCAGCACAATACTGAAATCACGAGCCAACACATCGAACAAAACGAAATCCCGTGGATCGTAACTTCTCTTGGAGCACGCCACCAAAAGCAGGGCGTGCAGGATTACCGCGAAGTCTATGGAAATTCCGACGCTTTCCTTTTTGCGGGAAAAGACGGTATTGTGATCAGTACGGCGGCACGCGGTGCTCCCCCGATGCTGTTTGAAATGTTGCAGGCTCATTTCCCGAACCACACCGCGATTCTTGAGGAAGCCGTCGCGGAAGCCAGAGCGATTGACGACGAACAAGAACGGAAACTGCTCTCGCAGACACGCACGCGTTTAGAAGATTTGGAAACGTTTACAGAGGGATCGAATTTGACAGCAATTCTCCGCAAACTCTTTCTTGTGTACGACACCGAAGGAATCTCCGCCCAAATGAAACTGGAATTGGCAGCAACGATTCTCCAGTTTCCCAATCTGCCGGAGTCTGTCCGCTTGAACACGGTCACCCGAAAAGCCGAAACAATGTTCAATCTCGGCATTGCCGAATTAAGACGGAATCCCGAAAAATTGCCGGAAGTCGTTTTTGCGGAACTTTTGACGTATCTCGATGAAGTGCAGCGAATTACGCAGGGAACGCCTCTGTACCATAACGCATATTTATTTACGAAAATACAAGTGTTACTCCGTATGCGGGAGTACTTGAACCAGAGCGACAATCCGGTCGCGTATGCGGAGGAAATTATAGATCGGTATATCCCGTTTGCGCGAGAGGAAATGCCGAATGTGATGGACACAGGCGGTGCCTACAATCTGCGTTTTTTCGTGATGTTTTTCCTGGAGAGCCTGGAAAAGATAGATTCCAATCATTCGACTCAACTTTCGGCAACGTTTTTGGGGCAGGTGATTCCGATTTTTGAGGCTTCACCGGATTTGGCAACACGGCAATATGCTCGGCAGCTTTCCGGTACGGAGCGGCGTGCTTCGCTCGTCGGTCAGGAACTTGAGTTTGAGAGTGTGTTGATTGACGGCGAAACGATCAATGTGCAAGACCTTCGCGGCAAAGTCGTGTTGGTCAATTTTTGGGCGACGACTTGCGGGCCGTGTCGGGCAAAATTTCCGAACTTAAAAAGGCTTTATGAGCACTATAAGCCGTTGGGATTTGAAATGATCGCATACAGTTGCGGCGATGACGATGAGACGTTGAGGGCATTTGCTGAAAGGGAGCAACTTCCTTGGCTGGTGGGGTCGCTTTTGATGTCTACGCGGCACGGCTTCAAGAATTACGATGAATTTTATGGCATACGTGCGATACCGACGACATTTTTGCTTGACCGAGGGGGCGTGGTTCGCTTTATGATGGTCGGAGCGAACGATGAGACGTTGAACAGGGAGATCGCGAAACTGTTCGACGAGTAATGGATGAAACGTTACACCTTCATCGCATTCCGGCATGTGCCTATCGCGACCTACCGCACCAACATCGCGTCGCCGTAACTGAAAAAGCGATAATGCTCCCGGACCGCTTCCTGGTAAGCCGACTGCATCAACGCATCACCGCCGAATGTCCGCACCAAAATCAGCAACGTCGACTTCGGAAAATGAAAATTCGTCAGTAAAACATCGACATTCCGAAAGCAATACGGCGGACGGATAAAAAGCGATGTCGCTCCTTCAAACGCAGCAATCGGCTCCGGTGCGGATTCCAGAACCCGTACCGATGTCGTCCCCACGGCAACAATCCGCCCGCCGTTGCCTCGACATTGCTGGATAACCCTTGCCGACTCCGCCGAAAGAGAACACCATTCCGAGTGCATTGCGTGTTCCTCGATGTTTTCGGCTGTAATCGGCTTGAATGTTCCCAAACCGACGTGCAACGTAACCGTCGCGATGGAAATACCCTTTTGCTTAATCGTTTCGAGCAACTCCGGCGTGAGGTGCAATCCGGCTGTCGGAGCAGCAACCGACCCGGCCTGCTTGGCGTAGACCGTTTGGTATCGGTCTTTGTCGCGGGGCGATGGTTTCCCCTCGCGAATGTACGGCGGAATCGGCGTCCAACCGATTTGGTCAAGGTAGGCAGTCGACCGCCGGGCGACTGGGTGCGTCTCTTGGCTCTCTACCGGGGGGCCGTGTGGCCGAACGAGCCAGGTATTATCATCGTTTTTCGCAATGAATTCGATGAGCAGTTCGTGTTGGCCGTCGGGCGAATGCAGGCGGACCGTTTCGCCGGACTGTATTTTTCCGCGGGTTTTCCCGATAATTTGCCACAAATTCGGCTCGGCAAGTTGCAGAAACAGTCCTTCCCAATGCCCGCCGGTTTGCGTCCGTTTGCCGATGAGTCGGGCGGGAACGACTTTGGTGTCATTGAGCACCAGGCAATCGTTCGGCTGCAAGAATTCGGGCAGGTCTGTGATATTCCGATGCTGGAGCGATTGAGTTTTTCGGCAAACGACGAGCAGCCGCGAATCGCTGCGATGGGCGAGCGGCTCCTGGGCGATCAGTTCGGACGGTAATTCGTAATCGTAATGAGATAAGGACATTATGGACTCACCCGGGGGCTAGAGCGTATTCATTTTTGCTGTGGACAAAAAGTTTCGTCATTCCGGCGAAAGCCGGAATCCAGCCGAGCGGCATGCATACCGCTTCTCTGGTTCCCGGCTTGCGCCGGGATGACGGAGGGGCGTACAGACCAATTCTGGATACGCTCTAACACCCCCGGCTCTTGCGTTCGCGAGCATACCTCCCCTCTCCCCTAATTCAAATCATAGCAAAGCAGCAGTCCCTGGTCGCGGATGTACAACTTGTTGCCAAACACGACGGGATACGGCCAACTCTGCCGATCACTGCGATCCGGCTGGTCAAATCGCCCGAGTTCCTTATATCCCTCCGGCGTGGCTTCGACCATCGCAATCGTTCCATCGCGGCCCTCACTGCGGAGAATCAACACGCCGTCAACATACGTCAGCGAGCCTTTGCCGACACTTCGGTCCGTCCAAACGGTTTCGCCCGTCTGTGCATTGACGCAAGACAGGTTATTGTTCGTCAGCAGATAAAAATGGTTGCCGACCGCAACGATTCCGCCGTGGTGCGAAGCAAGATTTTCGCCGTCGCCACGGAAACTCGACGCATTAAACTCATTTCCGTCCTTCGCAATACGGTAAAAATAGGCCCCAACGCCGTAATGACACGATGCCATAATCACGTCGCCGTTAAGTACGGGATCGGAACACACTGCCGTTTGGCCGGGAAACAGGTTTCCCCAAAGGAATTCGCCGTTGGGCGAAACGCCGGCGAGCAGTTGGCCCGTCAGGAGCAGGTATTGTCTGACGCCGCCGATTTCGACGGGAACAACCGAGGTGTATGCCGCCGGATTTTGCAGCCAAGCCGTCCGCCAAAGGAGTTCGCCGGTTTTGCTGAAGGCCGCAAGCGTTCCGCCTTCACCGCCGACGGGGAGCAGGACTTGATCCCCGTCGATGATCGGCGACATGGCATACCCCCAATTGGCCATTTTAGCACCGTCGAGTCCATGTTGTGTATTTTTTCGCCATTTCACCGTGCCTGTGTTAATATCGAGAGCGACGAAATCGCTGAATTGGCTCATTGCGAAGACCGTTTGGCCGTCGGTTGCGGGCGTCCCGAGCGGTCCGGGATAGCGTCCGCCGCCGTCGCCGCCGCGTCCGATGGCCGACCGCCAAATTTCATCGCCCGTCAAACGGTTGATGGCGAACACGAAGCATTGGTCGCCGACATCGGCCATGGTAAAGAGTTTATCACCCCAAATGCTGACGGTGGAAAAGCCGATTCCGAGGTCATCAATTCTCCAGAGCAATTTTGGACCATCCGGCCCCCAGGATTTGGCGATACCGGTCGAGGCGGAATGGTTATCGCTATTGGGCCCGCGGAATTGGTTCCAATTGGGTTCTTGGGCGAGGGCCGCCGTGTTGAGCAGAGCGAGAATGCAGAGCGAGCAGAGGACATTTTTCATCGAGTGTTCCTTTTTTGAGAATAATTCTGATTATGCCGACCATTTTATGCGATGGCATCTCGGGAGTCAATGGGCGAGCAGAGCGCTCTCACGACGTTCTGTATTTTTCAAATTCAACGACATTGCCTTGCTCATTCCATTTTACACTGGTCGCGAAATGCTTGATCAGCAAGACGCCGCGGCCCGACGGAATCATCTGATTTTCCGGCTCGCGAGGGTCGGCAAGAGCATACGGGTCAAATCCTTCGCCCTCATCTTCAATGCGGACACAGATTTTATCGGGACATAACTTGAAGGCAAAACAAACCCGTTTGCCCGGATCAGAATGATTGCCATGCTTGACGGCATTCGTGAGGGTTTCCTCAAGCGTCAGTTCTAGAGCGAACATATCCCTGTCGGTCCAGTGTTCTGCACGCACCGCACCGATTACCTCTTCGATGAGTGCATGGACGGTCCCCATATCACTGGAGAAAGCACCTTCCTTCGTCCATATCCAAATCTGCGATTCTAGATTCTGCGATTCTAGATTCATAGCGGTAGGTTCTCCATCGGATTGATTCACAGGGGCTTACACTCCGACTCGTAAAAATAGCGGCCCTTTTATTGTTCAAATGCACGGATTCCATCGTCTTCATTTCTCTTGATATGGAAGATGCCGTCGAGTCTCGTGATGCGGAAGGCTTCCATGATATTGTCATCAATTCCGCAAAGCACCAAATGCGCACCAACCTCTTTCACTTTTTTGTTTAGGGTGATAAGTGCCCGCAGAGCAGAACTGGACATAAAGAGGACTCGCTCGAAACTGACGAGCAGTTTTTTGCAGGCGTCATCATCAAAGAGTGCGACGAGTTGTTCGCCCCATTCTTGAATTGACAGATCATCGTTCAGTTTCATGTCCAATGTTGTCGCGATGGTAATATCCGCTACTTTTTTTACATCAATTCGCTGAGCCATGATTTTTACTCTTCGTTAAAGGAATCCGTCTCTCGTCGCCATTATACTCCGCAAAAAAACAAAAAACACTCCCCCTGGCGGCGAGTGCAAGAGTTACGGGCTTTGATTTTCCGTGCGGATTACCCAAATTTGTAGTGTTTTTTGATGGCTTCTTGGACGTCCCAGGTACAACTCATACCCTGGGGGAATACGGCAACATCGCCTTTTTCGATGACAACTGGTACGCCGCCATCGGGCGTAACGATGACTTTACCGGCAACGATCAAGCAGGTTTCTTGGTCATCGTAATGCCAGGGGAAAACGGAGGGTTCTTTTTCCCAAGTCGGCCAGGATCGGCAACCGAGTTTGGCCAGCAAGTCTTCGGAGGGATTTTTGGTTACTTCAATTTGCATGGTATGGTATTTTCATTAAAAAAGGCCTGTAGGGGACATTGTAACACATGTTGTATCGTTTGGACGAGCCCCCCTAGTTGACTCCGCCTTGCCAACATGCTACATTGGCGGCATCACAAGTCTGTTCAACCAAAAAGGAGAACAAGTTATGGCAAACAATCGCTACAAAATGTTACATTGGGGGGGGGGGG
>WRKP01000022.1 GCA_009778035.1 Planctomycetaceae bacterium | reverse complement strand
GGTGAAATCGTATGTAAGTTACTCTTTGCGTAATGAAAAATAGTGTCATGATCTCTTCCTAAATGGTGCGAAGACACTTTGAGCGTTGTTTTGTAATGCCATATTATCTCATTGCGGAAATTATTTTTACCAAACACGCTGTCCAGCAAATGCTTCAAATAATGGCTCGCCGTCGGATCGCAATGCAGATAAAGCGAACCCGTATCTTTTAATACGCGGTGCATTTCTACTATCCGCTGTGCCATATAAGTCAGATATGCCATCATCGGCTTGCTATGCACTTCGCCAACGCTGGCAATATACCTTGCCAACGATGGAAACTGCACTGCAAGCGTGTCGAGATAGTATTCATCGACGTCATTCCAGGTCCACATGTCCTTAAAACTCGCCCCGGCGGCTTTGCTTCCGATGGGAGCGGAAAACATTTGGTTTTTATTGAATGGCGGATCGAGATAGATCAGGTCAACGATTTCGCTGTTGAGGCCCGATAAGACGTATAAGTTGTCGTTCGTGTACAGTGTATTTTTGGAGGCATTTTTCGCCATGATTTCTGGTTCGGCGTTTGGTCAGGCAACGGTTATTCTACAATGATTCACGCGAAAAATATACGGATCAGCACTCTAAACCGGACACCGTCGGCGATTTTTTGACGATTCCTAACCAATTTGGGAGGCGCTCTCTTGACCGCAATGCCGCTCGGTGCTATAAAATAAGCAATGCGGTGTTATCCAAGCGGTGTTACCCAAAAAACTATGCCTGCCAAGAAAAATTGCATCGACAAAAAACGCATCGAAGCCGCCGTTCGGGAAATTCTTTTCGCCCTCGGAGAAGATCCCGACAGAGAAGGCCTACGGGAAACACCGCAACGAGTCGCCCGAATGTATCAGGAACTCTTCAGCGGACTGCACGAAGACCCGACGACCTACACGAAAAAGTTTTTCAGCGAAAATTACAACGAAATCGTGCTGGTTCGCGACATCAGTTTTAACAGCATTTGCGAGCATCACCTGATGCCGTTTATGGGGAAGATTCACATCGGCTACATTCCCGACGGCCGCGTGATTGGCTTGAGCAAATTGGCTCGGGTAATCGAAGTTTTTTCGCATCGTCCGCAGGTTCAGGAGCGTTTGACTGAAGACATTGCCGAATTATTGTTCAAGGAATTGCAGGCGAAGGCGGTTGCGGTTGTTGTCGAAGCGGAGCATACGTGTATGACGTTGCGTGGCGTGCGGAAGCCGGGTTCGCTGTGTGTGACGTCGGCACTTCGCGGTGGATTTCTCAAACATCCGTCGAGTCGGGCGGAAATTTTGACGTTGATTTACAAAGGCCAGGGTTAAGGGGCAGGGTTAGCGAAGGACGCAAGAAAATCAATCTTGACCCGATTGCCGAGAAATCCTATCCTTGCGCCGTATGCTCAAAATGATACTCGTCGGGCCGTTCGCCATTGCCGGAAAACTACTCAACCAGTTCCTCCTCTCGCCCTGGGGACTCGTCGTTCCCATGACCCTCCTGCTCGCCCTCGTTGCCGTCCAACAAGTTCAAAAGTCGCCCGATCGACTCGCTCGATTCTACGCCCAAAAACTCGAAACCTGCGATGCGTCCGAGTTGCCGCAAATCATCCATATCCTGCTCCAAATGGGCGATGCCGGCGTGCCTGGACTCGTCAAAGGACTCGCCTCTAAACGCGAAGACGTCTTTTCGGACTGCCTCCGCGTCCTGCAACATCAATTCGACCACTGGCAGGAATCCGAAAATCGGGAACACCATTTTCGCATTTTCGCGGAAGCCCTGCTGAAATCCTGCCATCGGTTTTCCCACGTCGGGCAAACCGAAACAATGCAATTCGTCGATCGCATGATGCAAATTCGCGAAATAGCCTCCGCGTCGGAGGCCTCTGCGGCCGATCGGCACGAAGTCATCGTTTACTGCGGACAGATTATGGATAAACTCGAAAGCATTCGGCAGCGGCGGAATGATTCGGCAAGCGACAACTTTTCGCCGCAAACGGCTTCGATTGCCGCATTGAACCAGCGGACGGAACGGCCTGTCTTGCTTGCGTCGAATGGACAACCCTTCGTCCCGACGTCCGCTCGGCAAGAGGGACACAATGAGGCCCTGCTCGCGAATGCACCGAGTGTCAATCCATTCACGGTAACGCGGTCGGATCGGCTTTTGGCATATCAGCGAGCGCAGCAAAACCATCAGGAATCGTCGGCATCGAGCGTTGCGAGAAACGCGGCGGGAGATTTCGGCTGGGGGGCGAATGCCGTACCGCCGTCGGCATTCACCGCGGAAATTGAGCAAAAGTTTGCTCAAAATTTTTCCGAAAACCATACGCAGACTCCCGACATTTCGCAAGAATACCGCCATCAACTGCTGTCCGATTTGGGCGGAGCGTTTGGTTTGGACGATTTTCTCACGGCGGAACTTCGGGATTTGCCGAGGGAGCGTATTGCTCATTTGTCGGCAGTGCAACTGATGCGGCTACTGCATCATCCCGAGCCGGGTTACGTCGAGGAAGCGCGGCGGATTTTGGTGTCGCGGGATGGTTTTCAGGAACCGCATTTAAGATTAGCGTGGCGGCTTTATCATCCGGTACCGGCGGTTCGGCAGGAAATCGTCGCGATGTTGCCGCAAACGCAAAATGTGCAACCGGCAGTGTGGCTGACGGTATTGCTTAATGATCCCGACAATGAGGTGCGTTATCGGACGGCATCGTTTTTAGCAACGACGGGCGATCCGGCATTACGGCAACTTTTGATTGAGCGGGGCAAACGGGACAGCGACGTGCGGATTGTCAATTTGGCTCATCGGCTCGCTGGCCGATAGGTGCGGCCGAGGCATCGTCGGCGAAAAGGTAGGCAGTCGACCGCCGGGCGACTGCGTGCGGTACTCCGCACTTCCAACCAAACACGTTTTCAGTCGGCTATCGCCGACGCAGTCGCCCGGCGGTCGACTGCCTACCAATTTGTCGCCTACCTTTTCGACTGCCTACCAATTTGCCGCCTACCTCCTCTAACGCTCGCGGAGCATGGCCTGTATATCATCGAGCGATTGAATGCGAAGCAATTCCAAAAACCGTTCCGTAGTGTGGTAATGCACGATGCTTTTTTTGTCCTGCACCGTTCGGGTAATTCTTAAAAGATTACGCCGGACAAGTTGATTCAAAATTGCCGAACTCGATTGCCGACGGAGTTTTTGAATTTCCTCCGCCGTAGTCGGCTGGCGGCAGGCAACGATAGCCAGCGTGTCGATGGCCTGCTGGGAGAGTCGGGCTTCGCGGACTTTGCCGTAGAAATTGGAGCGGACGGACTCGAATTCGGGCCGGAGGATCATCTGATACCCGCCGCTGTCGAAAATGATGGTGTACGGACAATTCCGTTTCGCGTAAGCCGTATTGAGCGACGCGACAGTTTGGTCCACTTCTTCGGCACAGACATTTCGCAACTTGGCGGCAATGTGCTCCGCAGGAATTGGCCGACTTTCGCGGTTGCCGACGAACAGGATTGCCTCAACGACGGTTTCGAGCCGAGCCGCAACGCTGACGGGGGCGTCGGGATTCTGAACCGGCGCATCATGTTCCAGTTCGGAGACATCTTCGATTTCATAATCGGGCAGTTCGCTCGCTTCGGGTTCTTTGCCCGCCGAAAGTTTGATTTCGGGAATCGTTTGCCCGAGTTCCGACTCGGCAGATTCGAGCGTCGCAAAGGCTTTGCGAAGGGACTCGAAGGAGAGAATGTTGCCGACGTCGGCATCGTCATCCTCATCCAGATCGAAGTGCTCTTCAAACCCAACCGCTCCGGGAAACAGGTTTTGTGGCGTAACATCGTGTTCTTCCCGCATCCCGTATGGTATAGAAAAAACGGATTTGCGCGAAGGGGAACTTGCCCCTCACGTGTCATTCCGGCGAAAGCCGGAACCCAGAGGAACTGGCATCGCACGCAATGGCTGGGTTCCGGCTTTCGCCGGAATGACGATGCTTTCCCGAAATGGCGATGCTTTCGCCGGAATAGCGATGCAGAGGCGAATCGCACTAAAACGCACCTTCCATCAGCACCTTGGCGGCATCTTTGAGCAGGGCATGTGCCGCCAATTCCCGATGCTCCGCAACCGATGAATCCACCTCGATGTGCATATCGACCGACCATACGCCCGAGCCATCCGCGACAAAACGCCAATGCGGTTGAACGGCCACCGACTGATGCACCAACTCAAAGCCCTCCACGGATTGGCTCACCGTTTCGACCGGGAACGCATAAAAATCCGTCGCTCGGTTCGTCCGCAGACGAACATCCAACCCGAGCCAATCGTCATACATCCCGATTTCCGTACCGTCCGTCAGGTCCAAATTCGTGCTCAAGTTGCCGAACCACTGGCCTTTGGGCCCGCCGGCTCCGTGAAAATACCGATTCTCCACGCCGCCCGGCATGCCCGAAAAATTCAACTCCACCGCAAAATGAATCTGGTAATCCTTCGGCAGTTGGCTCAAACGGTACGAAATCTCGATGACATTGCTCCCTTCGCTCAAGGTGACTCCCTTGTCGATGCGAATCGGCGCCCCGTATGCCGTCGATTCCTGCGACATCAGGATCTGAATCCGGCCTGGCTTCTTGCGGATGACGGCATCGTATTCCGAATGGATAAAGTTGCCGTGCTGCTCAACGCGGCCCTGACGAACCTCGTCAAAAGTCGCATCGTAACCGTAAAAAATGTCGATCAAACTCTTTCGGGGATACCAATCATACTGCATCCGGCGTTCGAGGCCTTCTTGCTTGCAGATGATGCGGCCCTGCGGGTCAAAATTGGGGTCATGCCGATGGAAAATCTTTTGGTGATACGCTTCGGGCCGACGGGTAATCGTTGCCAAAAGGTTATGCGCAATCGACTTAACATCCAATTCGTACATCATGCCGCCGCGGTGCGGTACGACGAACAGATTCAGGAAATTGTTCGATAGCCGAACTTCGTTTTTGCCGTCGAAATTGAAGTCGGCCGTTTGCGATTCGACCCAATTCCCTTGGCGGTCCATTGCGGCATCAATCAAGTTATCCGCTTTGATGAGTTCCTGATAGACGGCATTGCGAAGATGCGGCAGATACACGCCGCCGAATGCGCCGTGCCAGTATCCGCAGTTGCATTGGCTTCGGTAAAGTGCTTCCCGGGCCAACTCAATATCGCTGCCGTTCCAGCCTTCCTGCATAGATTTGTGCAATCGGGCACTGACGCTCATCATTCGGCAATACATTTCGTCGGATTCGGGATAGCGAATCTTGAAATTGCGCCAGAATCCGCCGCGGATGAATTGATTGATCACGGCAGCCTGGTCGTCGTGTTCGAGATTTTGCCGTAATTTTTCGATTTCGATTTGTTGTTCGGGCTCGAGCGACCATTCAGTCATTTCGCGGTAACTCCCGTCGGGGATATAGACTTTCCCGAGCGGCGGCGTCGAATCAATGACTTCCGACGGCGTGGTGGTTACGAGCCAATCGCTGTTTTCGGAGAGCAAATCGAAAAACCGGTGCAGCCATTTCTCTTCATAGACGTGTTTGTAGGTATCCGGCCAGGCCCCGAATTTCTCGCCGTCGTCGCCGTGAACGAGAACGGCTTGCGGGTATTTTTGGGCCACTTCCCGGAAGTATTCGAGGGTATCTTCGACGGGGCCGAAGGGGATCAAATACCGCAATTTCTCGCTGCCGGGAAAGACATTAAGAGTTCTGCCGTCGTCTTCGGTCAGATAGTGCCGATGGAGTGCATTGGTTTTGATACCGGCACAGCGAAGATGCGAGTCATCAAGAATGGTATACCGCATTCCCGCATCGGCAAGGTCGCGGACATAACTTTGTTCCCAAACGCGTTCGGGAATCCAGAGTCCGGCAATGTTGGCCCCGAGCCGTTTTTTAAGCCAATCGGAGTACATTTCGATTTGGCCGATGCGGTCGCGTGAGGGGAGCATCGCCAGGATGGGTTCAAAGAAGGGCCCGCCGACGATTTCGATACGGTGTTGGCGGACGAGTACGGCAATGCGATCGAGGTATTCGGGATGCACTTCGGCAAGCCATTCGACGAGGGAGCCGCTGGTATGGAGCGTCAGTTTTATGGCATTGTATCCTTCGAAAACATCAAGAAAGGGCAGATAACTTTCCTGATAGGCTTGTTCCAAAACGTGCCCGAAGTTCCCGATGGGCTGATGGTTGTGAATCGCGAAAATAAAACGGACTCTGTTCATGTAAGGGGGGGGGTTTTTCAGATGACGTGAAAACGTAACCGCATAATCGGCAGGTTTTGGGCGTTTCATGAGTTTTATTTGCGTCATTGCGTGAACGTCCGGCTACGCAAAACATCCTCGCGCATCTGCCGAATCAACGCATCCGCCGAATCAAACCGCTTCGACCCGCGAAGATACGATAAAAAATCAATCGAAATCCGCTCGCCATACAGGTCGCCCGAAAAATCATGCACAAACGTCTCTATCCTCGCCGACATCACGCCAAACGTCACATTAGCCCCAATATGCGTCGTCGAACCATACCGCTTGCCGGCAATCCAAGTTGCCGTCGCGTAGACGCCGTCCTTGGGCAAGATCGTTTGCACATTCTCAAAATTGGCCGTCGGGAACCCCAGCGTCCGGCCACGCCGTTCGCCCGAAACCACCGTGCCCGTCATCCGATAGGGATTCGGCATCAATTCATTGGCCTGCCCGATTTCCCCCTCTTGCAGCAACTGGCGAATCCAAGAACTCGAGATCGCCCGCCGGGCCGCGCCCGTACCAACCCGTACGGGCTCGACAATTTCGACGTCGATTCCCGCCTGCTGGCCAAATTGCCGAATCGTATCCGGCGTGCCAGATCGGCCGCGGCCAAACGAAAAATCCCTGCCCGACAACACCACCTGTGCCCGAAACAGATTTCGGATGGTTTCGCGGAAAAATATCTCCGCACTTTGCTGCAAAAATTCGGGCGTCGGCGTGATGACAACGACCGCATCAATTTGCCGTTGGCGGTTCTCTTGGCGGATCAACTCAATTTTCCGTTCGAGGGTGCAAATGGGCCGCAAGTCGGCATCCGGCTGGAGCACCGCGGCCGGATGCGGCTCGAACGTGACGAGAATTGCCGGAATTTGACGCGTTTGTGCCTGAAATTTGAGGCGTTCGACGATCTGCGAATGTCCGAAGTGCATCCCGTCAAATTTGCCGATGCTGATGGCACCGTTTCTTAAAATATCGGGAAACGCTGTCAGTTGCGTGATGATTTGCATAGGATGCACAACGACGGGGGACGCAAGGTAGGATGCTCGCTAAGGTAGGCAACGGGCGCATCGGCGTGAGCCGACTTGGGAGGCTCTCGTTAAGGTAGGCAGTCGACCGCCGGGCGACTGCGTCGGCGTAAGCCGACCGGAAGGTTCAATGTGCGGAGTACCGCAGTTGCCGCCCGGCGGTCGGCAACCTACCTTCAGCAACCGAATCGCACAAGGTCGGCAACCCACCTTGCCAGCACTTACCGTTTCGAGAACTGGGTGCCTTTTCGTGCTTTTCGGAGTCCGTATTTTTTGCGTTCGACTTCCCTGGCATCGCGTGTCAGGAGTTGGTGTTCCCGAAGTGCCGCTTCCGCCTCGGGATCAAATCGCTTGATCGCCCGGGCAATGCCCAACTTGCAGGCATCGGCCTGTCCGGTCGTTCCGCCGCCCTCGACTTGGATGAGGACGTCAAGTGCTCCTTCTTTCCCCGTGAGAATAATCGGAGCCAGGACGGTATTCCGCAGTTGTGTGGTCTTGAAATAGTCATCGAGTTCCCGGGCATTGATGCTGATTTGTCCGCTTCCGGGCCGAACGCGGACACGGGCGACGGACGCTTTCCGGCGGCCGGTGCCGAGATGATCACTTTTTCCGTTTCCTTCGATGAGATGATTGCCGAATTTTACCATGATGCCTGCCTATTTCGTTTCCAGTTCGAGTATTTGGGGTTGTTGTGCCTGATGGGGATGCTGTTCTCCGCTTTTGTAGACTTTGAGTTTTGCCAGCATTTTGGTCGCGAGTTTATTTTTGGGGAGCATTCTTCGGACGGCCTCGGTGAAGATGCGTTCGGGATAGCGTTCAAAGCGTTCGCGAGCGGTTTCGACGCGGAGTCCGCCGTAGCCGGTATACCAGGTATAGCGTTTTTGGTCGAGTTTTTTTCCGGTGAAGACAACTTTATCGACATTTGTAACGATGACGTAGTCGCCGGTATCGACGTGTGGGGTGTAGGTAGGTCGGTGTTTCCCCATGAGGATCATAGCGATTTCGCTTGCCAGTCGTCCGACGATTTTATCTGAAGCATCGACGAGGTGCCAATTTTGCGGCACTTCGCCGGGCTTTGCCATGTAAGTTTTTTGAGTAGTCATCGCTCGTTTTATCACCCACTTCGGTTGCGTGCCATTTTATCGCATTTTTCCGGTAATTAAAGGGGGTGCGGGAGCGAGCCAACGTGAAGATCAGCCCCGCGGAAGGTAGGCAGCCGACCGCCGGGCGGGTGCGTCGGCGATAGCCGACCGGAAAGTTCAAAATGCGGCCAAGACATCGGCTCTGTCGCAGTTGCCGCCCGGCGGTCGGCAACCTACCTGTCGCACGCGACTCGCCCCGTACACTCGCATCTACGGCTGCACGTACTGCTGCAGCAGGTTGCGAAGCTGAATATGCGCTCGGCAAAGCAACGACTTCACCGCCTGCGGCGATAATTGCATCACGTCGGCAATCTCCGCATAACTCATTCCCTCAAAACGATTTAACAATACCGCCATCCGCTGCCGTTCATTCAAAGCCTCGATGGCCAGCCGAACAGTTTCCCGAAGTTCAGTCTTGTCGAGTTGCCGAGCAGGCATCATTTCGCTTTTCGCCGCAATGGTTTCGGCAGGATTCACCGCCAATTCCGAATGCGTGTCGCTGGCCGACTTCCCAAATTGCTTTTCCGGCTTGCGTTGCTGTTTTCGCAGTTGGGTAACGGCAACGTTATTCGCAATCGTGAAGAGCCAAGTGGTGAATTTCGCTTTGGGATGATAGGTTTTGCGAGCCCTGAATACCCGGAGGAAGACATCTTGCGTCAAATCTTCCGCCATTTCCCGGTTGCCGAGCAGATGCCGAAAAAGCGATTGAACGCGTCCTTGAAATCGGAACATAAGTTCTTCAAATGCCGACGCATCATCCTTTTGGACGGCAAGCATCAATCGGATATTCGTGTCATACGCGGTTTGATTCATGGTTTCGGGCGTTCCGGTTCGCGAACGGCTTTATTTTATACTATCCAGAGCAAGTTTGTGCAATCGCAGGGTAGGTTGCCGACCGCCATCCGGGTGCACAAAGGTAGGCAGTCGACCGCCGGGCGACTGCGTCGGCGATAGCCGACCGGAGGATTCAAAATGCGGCAAGCCGCAGTTGCCGCCCGGCGGTCGGCAACCTACCTTCCGCAGCCAAACTCCTCCTTTCGCACGTTCGCAACAATTCCCGGGACTTGACAATCCCATGGGGAACACTATAATTACGGCATAATTCACGACGTGAGCAGGAATTTTTTGCGGCAGAGTCACCATGATCCAGATGCAGACCCGATTGAATGTTGCGGATAACACCGGCGCGAAAGAACTTATGTGCGTCAAAGTTCTCGGCGGTACTCGCAGGCGCTTCGCCGGACTCGGCGATGTCATCGTCTGCTCCGTAAAGTCCGTCATTCCCGGCAGTAATATCAAAAAAGGGTCCGTTGTCAAAGCCGTGATCGTCCGCACCAAAAAAGCAGCCCGACGCGAAGACGGCAGTTATGTGAAATTCGATTCCAATGCCGCCGTGCTCATCGACAACAACCGAAATCCGATCGGGACCCGTGTTTTCGGTGCCGTCGCGAGGGAATTGCGAGGTAAAGACGGGAAGCGGAAAGCAAAAGGCAAAGCCCAGGGCGAAGAAGGGTTTGTGAAAATCATAAGCCTTGCGAGCGAAGTAGTATAAGTTTAGCGAGTCAAACAATCATGCGAGTTAAGAAAGACGATTTGGTAATCATATTGTCGGGCGCGAGCCGGAATAAGGCCGCAACCCGCGACAAACGGTATCGCGTACTGTCCGTCGATAAAGAGAAGGGCAAAGTAACGGTCGAGGGTGTGAACGTGGTCCAAAAAGCGGTGCGTCGCAGTCGCCGGAATCCCCGCGGCGGAATGCTCTCGATGGAAATGCCGATCGCGATGTCCAATGTGCAGGTCGTCTGCCAAAAATGCGGCAAGCCGACTCGAGTCGGCGCCCGATTCGCCGAAGATGGGGCGAAATTCCGCGTCTGCAAAAAATGCGGTGCCGACATCAGCCAAGTTTCGCCCGCTCGGGTTAAGAAGTAAAGGACGAGCAAGCATCAGCGCAAGACATGATCGCAAGAGCATCAGCGCAAGAGCGGGGGGCGTGAGCCCCCCGGTGAGTTCGGGGCGGACCCGGGGGATGGAACCCGGGGGCTGACGCCCCCGGCTCATGAGTAGTGCCCCTGGCTCATGAGTGTGTTGTCGCCCGGCGGTCGACAACCTACCTTGTGTGTCGTCCGGTGGTCGAAAACCTACCTATTGTGAAACCAATCTTATGGCAAAAGAAGAACCAACAGGCACCGGCGTCGTCCTCGAAGCAGCACGACGCGAAAAACTCCGCAAAATCGAAGAACTCGGATGCGATCCCTGGGGACAACGATTCGATGACCATTCCGCCATCGGGACGATCCGGGCGATGGAAAATCAAATCATTCTCGATGAAACGACGCAGCAATCGACCGGCCCGAAAGTCCGTGCCGCCGGGCGAATCGTCCTCCAACGCAAAAAAGGGAAACTGATTTTCATCGACCTCTGGGATTGGTCGGGAAAAATTCAAATCCTCATCGGCAGCAATCAAGTCGGCGAACAAAATTGGGAACTCGCTCAATGCCTTGACCTCGGCGACATCATCGGCATCGACGGCGAATTGATGCGGACACGAACCGGCGAATTATCCATTGCCGCCACGAAACTGACGTTCCTGACGAAATCTATCGACACGCCGCCCGATAAGTTTCACGGTCTCAACGATCCTGAATTGCGTGGCCGAATGCGCTACGTCGACCTCATCCATACCGACGGCGTCCTGGAGCGGATGCTCCGCCGGTCGAAAATCATCCAATCCGTCCGCAGTACGCTTGCCGCGGAAGGGTTCGTCGAAGTCGAAGGCCCGACGCTTCATACGATCGCCGGCGGTGCTGCCGCGAAGCCTTTTGAGACGCATCACAACGCGTTGGACATTCCGCTCGTTTTGCGGATCGCGTTGGAACTGCATCTTAAACGCCTGCTCGTCGGCGGAATGGAACGCGTCTATGAACTCGGCAGAGTTTACCGCAACGAAGGAATCAGCCAACGGCATAACCCGGAATTCACGATGCTGGAACTGTATCAAGCCTACGGCGATTACCTGGCAATGATGGATTTGACGGAGAAAATCGTGCTGGATGCGCTGGGTGCCGTAGATGTTCGCGGCAACGGGGCGAACTATGTCATCCCTTGGAATGGTACGGAAATTGATTTTACGCCGCCGTTTGCCCGACGGACTTATGATTCGCTGATTGCCGAACACACCGGCATCGACCCGACGGACTCGGCCGCCGTCATTGCGTACGGCAAGTCGCTGAAGTTGGATGTTTCCGGCAAGCATTCGGATTTGGTGAAGAACGACATTTTTGAGGAAAAAGTCGAGCAGCACCTGCAGAATCCGACTTTTGTGATGGATTATCCGGCAAGCATTTGCCCGTTGACCAAACGGAAACGGGAACAGCCGCACATCGCGGAGCGGTTCGAGTTGTTCGTGCAGGGGATGGAACTTGCGAATGCGTATACGGAATTGAACGACCCGGATTTGCAGGCGGAGTTGTTCGGCCAGCAACTCGAAGGCCAAAAAGCGGAGGAAAGTATGGCCCGAATGGACAAGGATTTTTTACGGGCGATGCGTCATGGAATGCCGCCGGCGGGCGGTTTGGGTATCGGCATTGATCGTTTGTGTATGCTGCTGACGGATACGGCATCAATCCGGGAAGTGATCTTGTTTCCGCTGCTGCGCCCGGAACCGGGGGGCTAACGCGTATTTCAAATTACAAGGTAGGCACCCGACCGCCGGGCGGGTGCATCGGCGAAGCCGACTGCCCGGAACCGGGGGGCTAACGCCCCCCGCTCTTTGGAGGTTTCATTGGGTGGCTTCGAGCAGGCGAAGGGCCATCTCGAGTGCGTCCGGGCCGTCATCATGCGATGCCAACGGGAACGAACGCAACTGCTCCACCACCAACCGACACGAAGCAGAATCCGCACAAAACCGTAGCCGTTGCATCGCAAGATAACTGTCCAATCGGCGGATTCGCGTCTGCTTGCCGAGCGTATTGCGAATCGGATAACACACCGTACCCAGTAATTGTTTCTCAAATTCGTCGCATAACAACTCCTGAAACTGATTCGCCTCCACGCCGAATATCGTCGGACGATACTTGGCGTAAAGTTCGACGCCCTTGGCCACCAATTCGGAAATCGGCAACCGCTCCAAGTGCGCATCGACATAAAAGATGCCATCCTCGCACAACGCAACGTAGATGAATGCCGAATAATCGCCCAAAGCAGCATCCTTGCCCTTGCTCGGATCGAGCGCCAGCGCGGATGCGACGATGTTCCCGTTGGCCGCGTCGTTCGGCACATACCAAATGTGTTCCTCAAAATACTTTTCGGGAAACTCGCAGAGTTCGGGATTGATCGGCGAATTTTGTTTTTCCCGTTCAAACGAAGAGTATCCGCTTTCGACCCGCATCTTCATCAAATCGTACAGCGATTCCTGTTCCGGCCACAGCACGACGGCATCTTCGTCCATCGCAGTGCGGTTTTTTTCGTAAAATGCGTCGGCATCATCCCTGTTGATATACAGCATCTCCCATTCCGTCCAAAGCGGCATGTTTTTGGGGAACTGTTCGATGGCCCGGAATGTTTTGGAACGCCAACCCGGCGTTTGCAGCAGTTCCATCGCGATCGCTTCCCGATGCAGTGCCGTCGCCAAGTGAATGACGTTCGTGTTTTGGGAGCCTGCTTTGAGAATTGCATCGTGAAACCAATTTCGGCTTTTTTGCCGTGCGGGTTCCGACAAGGCATGGCGGTCGCTTTGCAAATCGTCGCAGATCATCAGGGTCGGCTTGTTTTCGGCACGCCGTCTGCCGCGTATTTGTTGGCCGGTGCCGTAGGCTTCGATGACTCCGCCGTTGCGTAATCGGATTGCCCCGGCATGCCAAAGATTGCCCTTACCGCACGCATCGGGATAGGCATCGGCCAGCAGGGGATTCGTCATCAATTCCGTCTTGATGTTGTCGAGATGCGTGTGTGCTTGGGACATGGTATCGGAGATGATCCAGATATAGGGTTCCCGTTGTGTGAGAATTTCGTGCAGCGGATAGGCGAGGGCGGCAATCGTTGATTTGGCGGAATTTCGGGGAGCGAGGATGTTCAATTTGGTGCCGCGTTGGTGGTGCAACTGGTCGAGTTGTTCGGCCAGCCAGCGATGCATGGTGGATGGCGGTTTGTTGAAGTGTTTGGGCAGGAAATGTGCGGCCCAATCGAGGAGGGAAGGGGCGAGCCGTTCCGTTTTGTGTTGTTTGAGGAGTTTGAGGAAGATTTTGCGTAGGGACATAGGTTCGCAGTGTAGCAAGCGGCGTGTCAGAAAGCGTGAGCCGGTCAATCCACGTGAATCAATCCATTGCCTTCACCGATGCCGTAGCGATTCGCATTGTGCAAAATGTGAAACCGCTGCCCCAACGGCACATTGTAGGCTTCGACTCCCGCCGACGTCGACCGCAGGGGATACGGCGCTGTATACCGATCCCGACCTTCCATCAATACAAAGAGCGAATCTACCCGATTCTCGACCGCCCAACGCAGCGAGACCAACGCACACGGATTCAGCGTCCAACCCGATGGCTCCTGCACAATCACGTCGAAAAATTCCGGCAAACACCCCGCCGCAACGCCCTCCGTATACTGCAAGTTCTCCATCGCGTGCAAGATCCCCATCGCAACCATTTTCCAATCCGCTCGGTGATCATGCTGCGATAACAGATTCAACGCATACGCATACTGGATAGCGACCCGGGTCGAAAGCACTCCGAAATGCAAGGGCAAACGGCGATGCGTCCCGCCAAATTTGCCGACCGCCCCATAAAGCATGTGTTCCCGTTGCGAAACCTGATAGATAAACGGCAAGCCCGCATAGGCAAAATGTGCCGCCCTTTCCAAATAATGAGCATCCCCGCTGTATTCGTACGCCCAAGTATAGAGCCAAACGAGCGATGCTGCCGCCTGCAAATCCGGCGTGTGAAAAGGCGTGTCCATATAGTATCCGCCGCGGGGGACATCGCAGCGCTCCAAAAACGCCAATGCATGCACGACCACGGCGAAAAGTTCATCGTTGCCCGTGATCCGGGCATATTCCATCACTTCCAGGGCTTGCATTGCCGTATAGCCGAAGGAACTCGCCGCCGTTTCCAGGTTGGGGAAGCGAGTCCGAAACAGGAAGGACCCATCGGGATTGGCCGTGGCCAAGATCTGCCGGATGGCATTTTCCCGATGCTGTTGCCATTCCACAATCCTGCCGAACAAAAAGAAGATCGCGTCGTTCGATATATCCGCTCCGCCGGGAATGACGGCGACGGGATTGCGTACTCTGCCGCCGGCGGCCTCCGTGAGTCGGGCCGAAGTGGATAGCATATCGGCAAAGGGCTTGCGTTGCCAATCCGGCTCGAGGGCGCGGCCCCATTGCCCGCCCATCTCGGATTGCAGACTCCCCGACAATGCTCGAGTGTAAAGTTGCAGTTGCTCCTCTTCCGTCCGCAGAAGCGTCGGCAATGCGGGAAAACCCTTTCGGGTAACGTGCGATTTGATGCCCCGAAACGATGCCGGCTCGTTGTCCGGCAAAAGCAATTCCAGCGATACATTCCACGATGAGTTTGTCGGCGATCCCATCAGCGAAAAACGGTGATCGTCCGTGTGGTCGAATCGGTTTGGCGTCGAAAAAGTCGGCTGCAATCTCGCATATTCCCAATACATCGCAACGCCGCCTTTCTCCGTTTCCTGCACGGCCAACGGCATCGTGATCCAAAGCGGATTAGGCCGCGACCGGTCGTTGAAAGGCCGAAGAACGTCGATTTCCGAAGAACTGGTTCCGCCGGGCCGTAAAAACTCCACGCCGGGAAGCAAGCCGCTTTGCAATTCGCCGAAAAGACGCACGACGGGGCCTTCGAGCGGCGTCCATCCATGCTCGCCCGATGCCGGAATATGATGAGGATTCCGTCCGGCAACGACGACGCCCGTATCGGGACCGAATGGATACGCCGGCAAAATCCCGCCGTCGGCCAACTCTTCATCGGCCTCGCCGCCTGCCAATGCGCCGCCTGCCGTCTCGCCGTCGCTGTCAGAAACGGGAGGCGTAAAAGCGGGATGCTTGTCGGTAATCTCGAAATTCAAAAACGGCGACACAATGCTGATGCGAAGCGAGACTTCATCGCTTTCAAATCGCAGTTCCCTTTCGTCGGAATCGTCGGCCAGCACAAAATCGGGAATGACGCCGTCGCGGTGAACGAGCGGAGCGATGATCCCGAAAAGTTCATCGCCCCGCCACAGTCGGGCCATTCGGCCATCGGGCGCGATTTCGACCATTTTGTCGTTGCCGAGCGACCTTTGGAGCCAATCGGTCTGTCCCTCGGGCCGGTACAGGAAAATCGGGAACACAATACTGGGAAACCCCTCGGGATGCAATGTCAGAGCAACGGCCGCGAGATTGCCTTCGGGGCGGATGGGAACGCCGATGTTAACGATTCCGCCTCGCAAGAGCGGTTCTTCCAGGGTTTGCCGGTTGCCGATGCGATAACGCAGCGGAATGAGCAGATTGTTGGCGACCGTAAAACGCAGCAGTTCCTGCCCGTCGTGGATAATGGGTTCGGCATGTTGCAGAGAGAGCGGCGGTCGGCTTCGCCGAGTGAGGCTCATAGAGAGGATTTCCCAGGAGCCGTCGGGCGCGGAGAAGCGGAACATCAGGCTTTCCAAAATATCAGGAACGGTGAAGTCGAATTGATAGGAGTGCCAATCGCCGTCTTCATTGAGCGTAACGGAAACGCTGTTGGCATCATCCCGGCGGAATGACCCGCGGCTTGTCCAAAAAAGGGCAACGGATGATTCCGTTCGTGTGCGGATTTCCATGGTGAGTCGGAAGTCGCCGCCGTTGAAATTGACTTGTCGGGCGATTTGCGGCATTCCTTGCAGGGCTTCGACGCGTAGGGCGTTGCCGCGGACGATAACACGGCAATTTCGTTCGGCGGGCCAATCGTGCCGGACGGCATTTTCATCGAATGTAACTTCGAAGAGCGTTTGCACAATTTCGACGTTTGCCGGTGCGTTGGTTGCACTGGAGAAGAGCAATCCGATGAGGAGCATTGTGCGAAGCCGCATGGTGGAGGTTATTATACCTAACAAGAGTTGCGTGCGCAAGAGCCGGGGGATGAACAAGAGCCGGGGGCGTTAGCCCCCGGGTTAGTCTACCGAACAAAACCAACATAACTCTCAACGATTTCATCGAATTGCTTAAATTGATCGTGATCCGTGTGCATCGGGTCGATCCCCTCCCAGCCGAGCACCGCGGATATTGCCTCAATATAAACATTTTGGGCCGATGCCATCTCGCCCATCTTCGCCAAAGCCTCTGCAACACGCCGCAAATACGGCCCCCGTTTCGCTAACAAAGCAATGACACTACGCTCCTCATCAAGCGTACGACGAGCAGCGTACCCATCAAGCGAATCCGCCTGAAATTGCAATTCGGCAAACCGACAAATGATCTCATTGCGGATATCATTCGCACGATTCGACCAAAAATCAGCCCTGCGGCCATCATATCTGAGCGGCTTGATCCAATCAATCACCTTCTGGCAAAGTTCCAAGGCCTCCAGATCGTACCCCTTCGTTATCAACAAGCAAACCACATCGGCAATCCGCACGGGCACTGCCGTATCGGGCGAACCATGCACGTCTCTCTGTTCGGTTGCGAAATCTCCCGTCGTGTCAATCAGAAAAGCAACTCGATACGATTCCATGGACATTTCCGCCTCGACCAGGAACGGCAACAAGTCCAACACGGCCCTTTCGCGCACCTCGGAATCGCCGATGGTTCGGGTCAGTTCCGATGCCTTTTGGAGAAGATTTTTTGCGGATTCCGAATCCCGTAACGGCGGCTTTACACCAGAAACGATTGCAAGAAGCAGATGCACTTTGGCATCGTTTGTGTCCAGCGACTCCATAAATTGGAGCGGCTGGAAGTCCTGCTTTCCATAGTTGCCGGATGCGGCCATATTGAGAATCATCGCCATCGTTTGCCGTTTTGAATAGGACATCCCAAATACGCTGCGTTGCACGCCGTCCCAGGACGTAAAACCCCCACTACTGACATCTTGCACGGTTTGTGCAAAACGCAGTGCTTCCTCGAATTCGCCGTTCAATGCGTATTTCACCGCAATCGCATATGCCGCTTGCGATTTTTGATAAGGCAACGTGATTTTGTCCAAAACGGCTTCCGCTCGCTCCATCAATCCACGCTGGACAAGACGCGTAACATAAGCCGCATAACTGTCATCGCGGAAATACCTGTCCATCCGCCCTTCTTCGTCTGCAGATTCGCCGTAGTGCATTTGGTGAACTTCAAAAGATTGGAAAAATTGTTCCGCATTTGCGGCTTTCTCCTCTTCATCTGCAAGATCATATTTGCGGAAGGCAACAGCAAGCAAAATATGGGCCTTGGGGGCATTATGCGTGATTGCGTGCGCCAAGGCCTGTGCATCATCCAAACGCCCGCGGCGAATGCGATCGTGTGCCAGTGCCAGCAGATGGGAATCCAAATGATGCCGACCGTCTTGCGGTAGGGCTTTGAGACGTTCGATCGCCTCTATGAGGGGTTCCCCTATTTTGAGCCATTCGGGCAGGTCTTCGTCTTTGGCGTCAAGCACTTTTTGGACGGCCTGTCGGGCTTCGTCGGGAGTCGGCATTTTCTTCAGCAACAACGGAAGCGGATGACGCCCCTGCCCCAGTTCCGCGAACTCGTTTGCGTAAAAATCAAATTCCGTTTCCAGTACCGGCAGGGGGATGGGAGCGATTTCACGGACGGCCGCCTCGACGCCTTGCTGGACGGCATCTAATTCCGCTTGCTGTTTCGCCCAAAACATCGTTTGCGTGAGGTAATCGCGATGGTCTTCAGGAACAAGTTGCAAAAATTTTGCAAACAGGGCATCATTTTGCATCTCGATACATAATCGGACTATCGCATTGGTCGTCATGTGATGCGTATAGTTGTCTTCACTTCGGGCACTTTGGAGCAAATGAAAAATCTCATCGAGCAACGGCGACTCCGTTTCGGTGGCGATCAAATTCTGGGCAATGGAACCATAGATGTTGATAAGGCTTGGTAAAACCCTATTCCCGCCGGCGTCCGATGCTTTTTCGACCATCGCGATTGCATGCCGATAGTATTCCTGCGACAGTTCCGTTTCGCCGATTTTGGCCAATCCCTTTCCCGTACTGACGAGGGCTTCGGCATTGTCGTTTTGCAGAGCAGTCTTCGCAGCCGCCGCGAAAAACGGGTTTTCGGAATAGCGGAATCCCTGCATTGCCTGTTCGATTTCACGCTTTCGCATGGCGGGTTCTTCCCGTCGCATCATAAACCACGGCAGGCCGTCGGATGTTTGTCCCGGCGGATTGCTCAATGCCAATTCCTCGCGGGTGAACGTTTCGGGATGGTCATACATTTCAAATTGATACCGGGTATCCGCAATGACATCCATCAATTTTAGTTTCATCTCCGTCCCTTCCTCGGCACCCCATTTCCGCATCAGTGCAAACGCAATCGAAAGCAGCCGGTGCGATTCCTCTTTGTCTCCCAACAGCAACGAGCATTTTGCAAAATAACAAAGAGTTGAAATCGGATTGCTTCCGGCATTGCGGTGATAGTTGCCGTCATCGAAAAAACCGTATTGGTCGAGCATATCGGCCAATTCGTCAATCTGCCGATTCGCATACAAATATCCAAAGACAACGAGGGCGTCTTGCGTATTCCCCTGAATGACAGGCAAGACGGTTTTCGCAGGAATGGAACCGGCTTGGATGCCGCCTTGAAGTTGATTATGGAGAAGTAATGTGAGCAGGTAGGTTTTTCGTAATTGACGGGGGTCGTAATCCGGGGGAAGTCCCGCCGTCGTGTCGGGCATCGTGCTCGCCCTGCCGGTAAATCGGTAATAAGCGAAATTCTCCCGGATTTTCTCTACGAACTCCTCTTCAAACATGGCCGGCGGAAAGTTTTCCCACATTTTGAGTGCCCGTTCCATGTCCCCATAGAAGGCACTGACCATCGCGATTTCAAATAAAACCAAATGCCGTTGGTTGACGTCCGCAATTTTTTGTGCGGATTCCACGGCCAAGTCGAAATCCTGAAACAGGGCTTGCGTTGTCGCGATGCAGGTCCAATTATCGGCAGGCATCCAAAAAGTGAGATCGCGATCCCACCAATTCCAGGGCTGCATTTCGCCTTGCAGGTCTTCGCGGAAACGCTCTCTCCCTTGCTGGTCTAATTCAAAATGGGCACAGAATCGGGCAATAATGTCCTCGGATTCCGCCAAAATGCGGTAATAATCATTGAGGTCTTTAACTTCTGCATGCTCTTTGAACACGAAAATCGGCAAGGCGACGTAGAATTCGGCATGGACTGTGCTTCGGCCTTCGTGGGGTTGCGGCTGTTGCTGAATCAGTTGTTCCGCAAGGTCAAAATCCCTGCGGAGTAAGAATTGTTTCAGAAAAGCGTAGCGCATCTGTTGGATAATGCCGGTCCCGCAGAGGCCGCGGTCAAGCCAGTGTCTTTCGTTATTGCGTCCCCAAAGATAGCCTGACCAAAAGCGGTGCTGTTGGTTTAATATATTGGCATTTTTCAAGCAGGCGGCCAGGAAGCGGAGTTGTTCTGTTTCCGGCAGGCGTTCGAGAATCGATGCAGCATCGGGAAGAAGGGTATTTTCGTAGAATTCTTCAATGATGATTTGCCATTGTTTGCGTTTTTCCGTTTCATCTTGCGTGTGGTTCAGGGCTTCGAGGGCATTTTTCAGTCGCTCATTTTCCTGCACGACCCCTTGGCTCGGCTGGAAACCATGGGAATAGGTTTGCCGTCTGAGGGAGTCGCGATTGTACTTTGCCTCGGCGAAGGGCAGCAAGTCTGCGGTATTGGTTTGCGTTGCCGAAGATGGTTGTCCCGATGCGGCAAGGAGGACAAGGGCAAAGACCACAAGGGGAATGGAGCAGGGCGTAACTCGCATATGTTGGTTTCCTTTGCGTGAGACGGGTGTATGCATTGTACCATTAACGGTGGCGTAACGGGAGGGCGCCTGCAAGTTCCAAATTAGGGAAAGAAGGTAGGCAGCCGACCGCCGGGCGGGTGCGTCGGCGCAGCCGACTGGAAGGCTCAAAATGCGGAGTACCGCAGTTGCCGCCCGGCGGTCGGCAACCTACCTCCGCAAGAGCGAGTAAGCGCACGAGTCCAGGCGCACAAAAAACCGGAGGCTTGCGACTCCGGTGGTCTGGGAAAATATATTATACCTCGTCACACAATCCCCTTCGCTCGACACGGAAAAACTCCCTTTCCTCCAATGCCTCCGAAAGCAATCGTGTAAAATTCCTCCTGTCGATCACACAAGTTCCTTCCTGGTGCCGATCAGCGTACGTAAACGTTCCGCCAGTAAAGCAGGATCAAACGGCTTCTTGAACGTTTCGTTAATACTCGAACGATCAAAACTCGCCGCCGAACCGTCGTCAGGCAAAAGCGCGATGAGAATCACATCACTAAATTCGCCGTTCCTTCGCAGGTTTTGACAAATTTGTACCGATTCCGTCTTGCCGATTGAAAAATCGACGATCACGCAATCAGGATGAAAACTCTCTGCTTGAATCCCTGCGTCGAATCCACTCGCTGCCACGCTGACCTTAAAGGACTTTTCGGGCGGCAATTCACGCGAGAGATTGTCAATCAAAATTTGATCTTGAGCAACGACCAATACCTTCGCGAAGATCCCGTCTTCGAGATCACCAAGTGGCATTCCATGCTCTTTCAGAAATTTGATTAAATACTCTCGCGGGATCCGGCGGTCTTGCGACCCAGGAATTCGATAGCCTTTCAATCGACCGGCATCGAACCACTTGCTCACGGTACGCGGGGCTACCTTGCATAACTTGGCAACCTGACCTGTTGTAAATACCTTCATTTGCAGGCTCTCCGATATTGCTAAAAATACTACGTTGCGTTCCAACGAGTTTCCGTTCGTTTGGAACAAAATTGCCCTTGTAGTTCACCAAGTCGCTCTGGACTTCCTTGTCTCGGACCTGGTAAAATCCTGGGTTAGGGCACCCAATTCTTGCTTCTTCTTCAAGGCGATCAGGGTCAATAAATCCTTTTTACTGACCCGTCAAAAAACCTATCGGCAATCTCGTTTTCGCAAGATTAGGAATTATTGGGAAAATCGTCAAAGATTGTACAAATTAACATTTTTCCTGCTTTTCCATCACTTCGTCGTGGATGCCGGTTTGGATGGGAACCATCCGTGGGGTTTGGCGTTATCGGTATGTATTCCTGGATTTCTGGGAAAACCGTTGGAAATCGTTCGACTACACCATTCCCTTCTATTGGAGTATCGGGCAGAACCGGAATCATACTTTAATGTTTGCGCGGGTTTTGTTGGAAAGTCGCATTTAGCGGGCGGGTGCGTGCTTGACAAACGCTCCGCAATCGTCTAAAATCCAAATCACCGTGTCTGCACAGCCTGCTTATTTTGTTTTCGATATCGAAAGCGTTGCGGATCCCGCTCTCGTCTCCAAGGTCCACTACGCCGGAAAAGTTCCGCCAGATGAATCTATCCAAAAATACCGAGAAGAACTGCTGGAACAACACCACTCCGATTTCATTCCCTATACCTTTCAGGTTCCAATTAGCATTGCCGTCGCGAAAGTTGCTGCCGATTTTGCCCTGCTAGACCTCGTCATTCTCGACGAACCAACATTTCGACCCCACGAAATATGCAGCAAGTTTTGGCGCGGTTGGCAAGCCTACAACAAACCCACACTCGTCAGTTTCAATGGACGCGGTTTCGATATTCCGATGCTGGAACTGGCCGCTTTCCGCTTCGGGATTTCCCTGCCGCAATGGTTCGCGATGGATACCCGATCGTTCGACCAACCGCGTTACCGGTATAATACAAAATCGCATATTGATTTGTACGACATCCTGACGAACCACGGTGCGACGCGGTTTGTCGGCGGATTGAACCTCGCGGCCAGCCTGCTCGGCAAGCCGGGAAAACTCGATACGCAGGGGTTTATGGTGCAGGATATGTTCAATGACGGCAAATTGGCGGAAATTAACGATTATTGCCGATGCGATGTGTTGGATACGTATTTCGTGTTCTTGCGAACGATGGTTTTGGTAGGGAATTTGTCGTTGACCAAGGAGCAAAGTTTGGTCAAGAACACTCGGGATTGGATCGAACGGCAAAGCGAAGCGATTCCGATTTATCAGCAATATCTGGCAAACTGGGGCGATTGGCGGAATCCTTGGGAAACTGCGGAGTGATGATGTAAGAGCAAAGTCTGACGCAAACTGACGTCTTCCGTGTTAGACTGCGGCAGTTATGTTCATGCGTAAACCCTTAACATCCCAAGAGCGTGGCCAGGTTTTGGCATTGCTTTCGGCAGGATATTCCCGAACGACGGCGGCGAAGTGCATTCATCGTTCGCCGACGACTGTGCAACGGGAAATCGAAGAGTGTTCTGAATTTGCCGAACAGGTTGCCAAGGCCGAAGAGGGCTCGGAAATGTTTTATCTTTCCTGCATTCGGCGTGCGGCCCTGAAGGAGCAGTATTGGCGGGCTGCTGCTTGGGTTTTGGAGCGTCGTCTGCCTGAGCGTTATGCCAGTAAGAAGCCGGAGAGTTTAACGGCTGAACAGGTTCAAAAATTCATGGCGGCTTGTTTGCAAATCATAGCGGAGGAGTTACCGGATGCGGAGCAGCGAGAGCGGATATTCAACCGTCTTGAATCGGAACTCCAATCGCAAGAGCGCTAGTGCAAGAAGTGCGAGAGCAAGAGCGGCGCGCAAGAGCCGGGGGATGCGCACGAGCCGGGGGCGTAAGCCCCCGGGTTGATCTATCAAAGAATATCATATGTCAAACCCGGGGGCTTACGCCCCCGGCTCTTGCGCAATGCCCCCGGCTCTTGCGCAATGCCCCCGGCTCTTGCGCTCGCTTGCTCGTGCGCTCGCGCTCCTGGCCAAATCGCTTACGGATCCTCCGCTTGCAATTCGTCGACCCACCAAAGTTTCGGCGATTCGCCGCCTCCCTTCGCCGCCTCCGCATACTCTATCGAACTAATACGATGCCGAAGCGATGCCGCACTCTCCCCGTCCGTAAATTGACGCTCCCGCAAACATTGAATCAAACCCGTATCCGTCAACAGGAAAATCTGGTCCGTCTCCATATTAAACAAGATATGGTCGAACCGCCGAACATCATACGCAAAAATCGACTGACCCGTCGCCCGGTCCAGGCAAACCAATCGGCCACGCCGGTCAATCACATAAATTCGGTTTTGCGAGGCGGAGACGAACCGCTGGACATTTTGGACGGCCCAACGCTCTTCGCCCGTCAGCAAATCAAAGGCATGCATCACGCCGGTTGATGTCGGAGCATAAACATCTTTTCCAATGACCGCAATCGGCTCCAAAAGTTGTCCCTGCGTCGGATACCGCCACCGGACGTTGCCCGTTCGGGCATCAATCGCAAAAACATACGCCGCCCGGCCGCCCGTAACGATGATGTCCGGCATTACAATATGATTCGGGTTCAATTCGTTGGCCGGATAGTGTTGACTATGTGCAGGCCGCGATACCAATTCCTTGTTTCCCGGCTGGTCAATCTGAATCGATCGGGTTTGGTCAACGAAAAACATTTGCCCTGCCGAATCGACGCGATATACCGGTGCCATTCTTTCTTCCGATAACCGCGAAATTCTTGCGGTATAGAGGAATCCCTGCTCCGTAACCCAAGTGATAAATTCTTGATGCGTTTCTTTGTCGATTTCGTGTGTCGGCAGTTCCGCTTCGTCGAGCACCCAGGAATAAAATTGCGACACGAGCAACGGTTTTGCCGTCAATATCCCAAACGCCGTCGCGGTGATCGGCAGCCGATGCGTGCTGTCCAAGATAAAGTGTTCGGCTTCCGTTTTGACATCTGCGTCCGGCCGGAGCAGCCGTTTTGCGTCTTCAAAGGCTTGGACGATTTTATCGAGTTCGGGATCGTTGACCATATTGACCGGTTCGACGAGGACGTGATCAATCCCTTCCGGCGGGTCCGGCGCGAGCGATTCCCTCAAGACATAGATCAGCATTGTTTGGTTGGCCATCGGGACATAGAGGTAATGTTCGCTCATTTCGCAGGATGCGGAAGCGGATTCCGGCAACGGGATATGCAAGAGCAACTTACCGGTTTGCCGGTTGAAGATGAATGCTTCCAAGTTGTTATGGACGGCAACGAGCCGACTGTTGACGGCAGGCTGCGTCAGCGGAATGTTTCGGCTGCTGACGGTACGGGACCAAAGCCATTGACCGGTTTCAGAATTGAGTGCATGCAGGATACCGTCGCTGGTCGTCAGGAACAGTTGATTTCCTTCGAGGAGGATATTTTGGATTTTCCCTCTTGCGGAATGGAGTTTGAGTTGGTGAAACCAAACGCGTTTTAGTCCGTGCGGATCGAGTTCTTGCTGGGAAAGCAGCGGAACGGATTGTGCCGTCAGGCTTACGGGAAAAGCCACGGGAAAAGCCAGGACGAGGCAAAGGATGAGCCAATAAAAGCGTGCGGGATGGGTCATGGACATGGAGGCCGTTTTCGGAATACGAATGGTTTTAGGATAGCAATAAAGGAAAAATGCGTCAAGAGCGAAATTGTCGGCTGCCGACCGGGATGAATCTCCCGGAAAGTTCGCTATAATGAGGGGCAGAATCCTATGTCCGCAAAGAAACCATCGGCCAACCCCTTGCGAATCGGCACCCGAGGCAGTGCGCTCGCACGATGGCAAGCAAATTGGGTCGCCACGCAACTCCAAGCACACCACGTCGCGACGGAAATCTGCATCATTCAAACCAGCGGCGACCTCGTGCAAAACGAACCCATCGTCAATATCGGTGCGCCCGGCGTTTTTACCAAGGAAATCCAACGAGCCCTGCTCGAACATCAAGTGGACCTTGCCGTCCACAGTCTCAAAGATTTGCCGACGGAACACATTGCCGAACTGTCGCTCGTCGCCGTACCGAAACGCGAATCCTACCGCGACGCATTCGTTTCGCTCATCGCGGAAAAAATCGAAGATCTGCCCCGCGGTGCGAGAATCGGGACGGGAAGCGTCCGGCGAAAATCGCAAATTTTGCATCATTTCGGCGAACTGTACCGCATGGAAGACATTCGCGGAAATGTCGAAACACGGTTGCGGAAAATGGAGCAAGGGGAGTATGATGCTTTAATTCTTGCCGAATCGGGCTTGGTTCGGCTCGGTCTCGAAAAGTCGATTCGGTCGAAATTGGAGCCGCCATTCTTTTTGCCGGCCGTGGGACAAGGCGCATTGGGTTTGGAGATTCGCCGTGCAGACCAGCGGACGGCGGAATTGCTGTTGCCGTTGAATGATGCCGCAACGTTTGCCGCAACTTTAGCGGAACGGGCGATGCTCCGTGAACTGCAAGGGGGCTGTTCCGCTCCGATCGGCGCATTGGGAACGGTCGGGCATTCGACGTTGACTTTGCATGGCCGTGTGCTTTCGTTGGACGGCAAGCACATGTTCGATGCCGTGCAGTCGGCAAGCATCGCGGACGATCCCGAATGCCTGGGCAAGGCCGTTGCCGGGGAGTTGCTCTCGCAGTTGCGTTCGCAAGGGCAAAAGTTGGCCTCTACTCACGCCGGAGCGGATTGACCGGAAGAGCAAAAATCGACGGTTTATCCCCCAAATGCTCAATCTGGATGAGCCGTTGACGCGCCCGTTCGGCAAACTCCGTCTGCGGGTACTCCGCCACCAAACGATTGTACGACAATCGAGCCGCGTCATAATGCCGTTTCTTAATATCCCAAAATTGTCCCGTCGCCCAAATCTGTTCGGCTTCCTTGTTCAAAATGCTTTCCTTGAGCCCTAAAACGGCCTCCTTGTCTTCGCTGTCCAACTCTTCGCGGAATTGCCAAGTCATAATTTCCGCCAGTTTCCGAGCCTCTGCCAGCGTATTGCTCGGATGTTCCGGGCCCAAATATGCCCGCGTTCGGGCAAACAATTCGTTTTCATACGCCTTCGCGAGATGCGGACTCGAAGGATGATCCTCCCGCAAACGCTGGTAATAAAATGCTGCCTGATTGAAATGGTCATCCCCTTGATGCCGGCCCCGTTTTAAGTAAGCCGTTGCCAATGCCATCAAGGCGTCATCCGAAACAGGCCCCATCGGGTCGTGAATAAAAATCGTTTCGTACGCCTTTTTGGCAAAGCCGAATGTGTCGTAATTCGGCAACGACCGATTCCAGAAACTAAAAAACGTTCGGCTGCGTTCCGCTTCGCCTTCCCAGTATTGACCGATTTTGAACAGCCGCCGTACCGCATTGTCGACGTGTTTGGAGTGTTGATATTTGATGACGAGCCGTTGATAGGCCGAAAAAGCACTGGGGTAATCATCGGCGAAAAAATAACACTCCGCGGCAAGGTGCAGTGCATCTTCTTCCAACACGGAATCCGGGAACCGTTTGGCCGCTTCGATAAAATG
This sequence comes from Planctomycetaceae bacterium, assembly GCA_009778035.1. Lineage (GTDB taxonomy): Bacteria > Planctomycetota > Planctomycetia > Pirellulales > Thermoguttaceae > WRKP01. The sequence continues at coordinate 10,996 of WRKP01000022.1, read as the reverse complement.
CTTGGCGGCTTCGATGTTTTTTTTCTGATCCCGTAAATCTGGGTTGGAAAGCAGAATTTCGCGGCCCTTTTGCATGGATTCATTGGCTTTATTTTCATCGGGGCCCATACCGATGCGTTCACGCATGCGGCTGACCAAGTTTCCGGGATCGAGGGCCGACCAGTCGAATCCTTTTTGCGGAACTTCTTTTCCCCAATCCCAATCGTAATCGGACGTATCCGACTGCAATCGGGCGGCAACGTGATCGTATCCGACTTGGCGGATAATATCTTGTTCGAGGTCTCTTCCCCGATTTCGATTGACAAAGGGCCCTTCCCAGGGATTGAGCGGTTTCAAGTAATCCGGCATGTTATCCCGGGTTGCCGTCGCCAATCTTTGGATTCGTTCCCTTTCGGCATCGGTCATTGTTTGATTGGCCGTTTCGGATGTTGGAGCATTTGGGGCAAAGGGATTGGCAAATCCCGACTGGGACGGTGCCTGAGTTGCGTGCAATGCTTGAAAAAAGGGATCATCCGGCACGGCTTGCCCGAGATAATGTTCGTTGTTTTTTGACGCGGAGAGCCAATGCGGACTGTGGGTGGATTGGCAACCAAGCGTGAATACCAACAGAACAAGGACGGCAAAACCGGTATGTTTCATCATTGGACCGAAAATTAAAAGCATACCGGGAAATGGTAGCAATTCGGCGTTTTTAGGGCAAGAGCAATAACATCGGGCACTGGGCATCGACTTTCCGGTCCATCGTCATTCCGGCGAAAGCCGGAACCCAGAGGAATCGGCTTCACACGCAATGCCTGGATTCCGGCTTGCGCCGGAATGACGAGAACGCCCGTATCATCAATTCGAGCCCCGGGGGACATGCGGCTGGGCATCGACAAAGAACGCTCAATCGGCTATACTGGCACCGTTACAATACGCTCCGCAAAATGTCAAAATACTCGATCGCTGTTGCAATGTTCCTGCTGCTGGCAACGAACTTTGCCAACATCCACGCTGCCGACTGGCACCTGTACCGAGGCGATGCCGCTGCAACCGGACAGGCCGAACAAAACATTAAACTGCCCGAGAATCTCAAAATCGCCTGGGAAAAACGACTCGAAAAAGGGTTTTTTGAAGCAACACCCATCATCGTCGGCAATTCCATCTTCGTCGGCAGCAGCGACGAAGGAATGCAGGCATTCGACTTGCAAACCGGCAACGTCAAATGGACGCGGGCCATCGGCAATGACGTTGCCGCTCCGGCCGCCTATTTTGAGGGACTCGTCTTTGTCGGCGATATTCGCGGTACTTTGCACGCCCTCGATGCAGAAACCGGCAACGTCAAATGGACATTCAAGGCCAAAGGTGCCATCGACAATAGTCCCAACATTGATTCGCAAACCAAACGCGTCCTCATCGGCTCGCAGGCCGGTACGCTCCACGCCTTGGAAGCACAAACCGGAAAATTGGTCTGGGAATACGAAACGGAAGACCAAATTCGCTGCTTCCCTTCGATTTCAGGCCGACATTGTTTCGTGGCAGGCTGCGATAGTTATTTGCATGTCGTCCATCTCGATACGGGCAAGGGCGTCAGCAAAATTCCGTTGGAATCGCCGACGGGTTCAACTCCGCTCATATCCGGCGATTTTGCCTTTGTCGGAACGGAAGGCAACGAATTTTTGGGGATTGATTGGAAAAACGAAAAGGTGCTTTGGCGGTTTGAGATGCGACAGGCGGTGCGTTCTCCGGCGGCATATAAGGATGGAACCATCATTTTTGGCGGAATGGATCGCACGGTGTACGCATTGGATTCCAAGACGGGCGTGGAGCGTTGGCGGTATGTTACCCGGGGCAGAATCGAAGGCGGAGCGGTAATTGTGGGCAACAGGGTGTATATTCCGTCGATGGATTCTTCGTTGTATGTGTTGGCATTTCAGACGGATGAGCGTCAAGTGGAGCGATTGATCGGATCGATCGAAGTAACGGGTCGGCTTTCTACTTCGCCGGCGGTCGTTGCAGGTCGGATTATTTTGGCGACTGACGAGGGCGTGCTGACGTGTTTACGGGAGGAGTGATTCGGAGCGATCACGCAAGAGCCGGGGGCGAGCGCACGAGCCGGGGGCGTTAGCCCCCGGGTTGGTCTATCAAAAAATATCATAGGTCGAACCCGGGGGCTAACGCCCCCGGCTCTTGTGCGTACACCCCGCGACTCGCTGCCTACTCCGCACAGCGGAAGCCGATGTCCTGAAAAGATAATGTTTGCGGTTGACTGCCGCGTGCCGTCGTGCGATAGCCCGCATCCGTATTCTCCGCACTCAAAAAAGAACCCCCACGAATTACCCGAATCGGCACCGTGTCCGCTCCCGCTATCATCTCGCTGGTATACTGCCCCCCCTCCCGACGCAATGTTAACCTCGCAAGCGTTGCAAATTCGCCGTCCTCCGCCGAAGGCCCCAACGGATTGTCCAACGAAGAACGAAAATAATAGTCAGCCGCATACCGATCCCCACACCATTCCCAAACATTTCCGCCCATATCAAACAAGCCGTACCGATTAGCCGGAAATGACCCAACCGGTGCAAGACCCAAAAACCCGTCCGCTCCCGTATTTTCCGCCGGAAACATTCCCTGCCAATAGTTGGCGAAGTATTGCCCTGCGGTTTGGCGTTGATTACCCCAGGGATAGCGGGCATCCAGCAGTCCGCCCTTTGCGGCATATTCCCATTCCGCTTCGGTGGGCAACCGCTTGCCCGACCAACGGCAAAATGCCAGCGCATCATCCCAACTCACATGCACGACGGGCAGGTCAAGCATTGCCGTCATCACGCCGCCGTCGATGTCCGTCAAAAGATTGCTTCCCAACGGATTGTGCCAACTCACGCCGACCATCCGAACCCAGGCTTTGCGTTCATCGTTGAACACAAAACTCCAACCGACCTGTTCGGCTGTCGTTTCGTATCCGGTTTCGCGGACAAACATCTGAAACTGTCGGTTCGTAACCTGATAGACATCCATTTTGAACGGAGCGAGTCGAACTTGGTGCATCGGGCGTTGATCCCCTTCGGGTGCGGTATTGCTTCCCATCCGAAACGTCCCGCCGGGCAGGGATTGCATTGGCGCGATGGCATCGAGTTGTGCTCGGTCGGCAATCGGCGGGATGGATTCCGATGACCGAACGCGATTGGCCGTTCCGCGCGTTGGGATTTCTTCCCGGGTAAGCCGTTCACCGCGTTGCGTTGGGGCGGTATGGGCATCGGCAGGCTCGATTTGTCGCCAACGGGACCGCATGTCGTCAAAGATCTGTGCATCGAAGGCGGGCGAGTTTTGCGGAGTGTCATAATCGGCAAAAATATCGGTCGCGATGTGGTTCGGCTGCGGTTGCCAAAGGGAGAGCGAAACTTGATACCAAGCGATGACAATCGCCGCGATGAGCAGGGCCAGCCAGGCGGCAATTTTGAGTAGGGTATCGTGCATTTGACCCATTCCTATTATACCGCTCCCATTATACCGCCGAGTTGCCGGAGGGGCAATCGCGTTAAAATCGTCATCCCGGCGAAACCGTCATCCCGGCGGCGATCGCGTCCGGCAACGGGAATCGGTTCTCATACAACGCCTTGCCGATGATGCAAGCCGAAAAACCACGCCGGGCAAGTTGCTGAACATCCTCCAACGACGAAATCCCGCCCGATACGACGAGCGGAAACGGCACCGCACGGCGCATCGCCTCCATCTCCTCTATGTTGGGCCCTTCCAGCATCCCGTCTTTGGCAATATCCGTATAAACCAGTGCCGATAACGGCAATTCGGCATACCGTTTGGCCAAATCCGTTGCCGGCGTTTGACTGGTTTCGAGCCAACCTTCTGTCGCGACAAAACCATCGCGTCCGTCGATACCGAGCACCAATTTTTGCGGAAAGCGTTGGCTCATTTCGCGAAACCAGTCCGGTTCCTTATGGGCCAGCGTCCCGATGACCAGGCGATGCACGCCGGCATCGAGGTAATTTTGAATTGTCTCCTGATTGCGGATGCCGCCGCCGACTTCAATCGGGATGGCGATGCTTTGGGCAATTTCGCGGATTACGGCAAGGTTGGTCGGCTTTTTGTCTTTTGCCCCATCGAGATCGACGATATGCAGGAATTCAGCACCGTGTTGAACCCAATGTTTGGCCATATCGACGGGACTGTCGGCATAGATCGTTTCTTGGTTATAATCGCCTTGTTGCAGGCGGACGCATTTTCCGTTGCGAATGTCGATAGCGGGCAGAATGAGCATTTGGGCATTGTATTGGTTTTCGAGGGCCTGTCAAGAGAAGATCGCAAGAGCGGCGGGCGTTAGCCCGGCGGTTTTTCGGCCGCGTTGCAACCGAGGACAAAATGTGATAGAATTCCCGTATCTGATTACATTTCATCCAAACCAACCATAATGCGAATCGTATTCATCGGCCCTCCCGGCGCAGGCAAAGGAACCCAAGCGGAAAAAATTATTGCAAAATACAAACCAGCACACCTCTCGACCGGCGACATGCTCCGAGCCGCACGGGATGCCAAAACGGAAATCGGACTCGAAGCCGATAAATATATGTCCAGCGGACAACTCGTTCCCGATGACGTCGTCATCGGCGTCATTGCAGATCGGCTCAAAAAAGACGACTGCAAAGCCGGATACCTGCTCGACGGTTTTCCCCGAACCATCGCCCAGGCGGAAGCCCTCGACAAGATGCTTGCCGAAGCCGGCACGCCGCTTGATGTCGTGTTGGAACTCAAGGTTCCCGACGAGGAACTTTATACCCGTTTGTCGAAACGGGGCCGAGCCGACGATACGCCGGAGACGATTAAAGAACGCATTGCCGTGTATAACAATCAGACGAGTCCGCTGCTCGACTACTACGGCAAAAAGGGCCTGCTCAAAACGATCGAAGGTCTCGGGACGGTCGAAGAAATCTTTGCCCGAATCGAAAAAGTTTTGGATGCTCCCCAAGGTGGCTGCGGTTGCCGATGTACGTCGTAGAGCGAATTTCAAATTGCCCCGGCTCCTTTTTCGTCATTCCGGCCCAAATGCGTGAAACCAGATGCGTGAAATGTTCCGCTTGCGACATTCGGATCAACGGACGCTGGCCATTGTGCTGGCCATTTTTGCCTCGCTCCTGTGCTGGAACTTGGGAGCGGGCGGCCGGGAAGTGTGCGAACCGAAGCAATACCGGTTCCGAATCGACATTAACACGGCAACGGCGGGCGAACTGCGAACTTTACCGGGCATAGGGCCGAAACTGGCCGAAGGCATTATTCAATACCGCGATGAGAACGCTCCGATTGAGGATTTCAGCGAAATTTTGAATGTCCGGGGCATCGGGCCGAAAAGATACGACGCGATGGAACCCTATTTTCGGGAGTAGCGAGTATTCAACTTTGCTCTGGACAAAAAGTTATCATCCCGGCGAAAGCCGACTTGGGGAAGTGCGGAGTACCGCACGCAGCCGCCCGGCGGTCGGCTGCCTACCTTTTCCGGCTTGTGCCGGAATGACACGGTTTCCGAACAAGTCTATTCTGATATAATGGGGTCAATATGTCTTCTCCGTCCGCCAGCACGCCCTCCTCCATCGACCAAGCACTCGAAGCAATCAGAGCCGGAAAAACCGTCATCGTGATGGACGATGAAGACCGGGAAAATGAAGGAGACTTCGTGTGCGCCGCCGAAACCATTACCGACAGCCAAGTCAATTTTATGCTCCAATACGGCAGAGGGCAAGTCTGTATGCCCATCCTGCCGGAAACCTGCAAACGACTTGAACTCGCTCCAATGGTTTCGCACAATACCGCTCCGCTCCAAACCGCCTTCACCGTTCCCGTCGATCATATCACGAACCGAACCGGAATTACCGCACAAGAACGGGCCGATACGATCCGGGCAATCATTGATCCCAACAGCAAACCTGCCGATTTCGTTCGGCCTGGCCATCTTTTCCCGCTCGAAGCCAAAGAAGGCGGCGTGCTTCGCCGAGCAGGACACACCGAAGCCATCATCGACTTGGTGCGCCTTGCCGGTATGCTTCCCGGCGGCGTGCTGTGCGAAATTTTAGACGATACCGGCAACCGAGCCGACCGCGAAACGCTCTTTGCGCTTGCCAAACAGTTCGATTTGGAAATTATTACCATTAGGGAACTGATTAAATACCGGCGGCGTATTGAAAAAATCGTAACGCGGATTGCCGATGCGGATTTGCCGACGAAATACGGCAACGCACGGGTTTACATTTACTCGATCAAGTATGAGCCGGAAGAGCCGATTGCCATCGTGTTTGGCGAGCCTGCCGTTGCGGACGCACCGCTTGTTCGCCTTCATTCATCTTGTTTTACGGGCGATTTGCTTCATTCGTTGCGATGCGATTGCGGCGATCAATTTCATCGGGCGATGCAAATGATGAGCGAAGCCGGCAGCGGAGTGCTTGTGTATATGCCGCAGGAGGGCCGGGGAATTGGATTAGCGGAAAAAATTAAGGCATACAGTTTGCAGGACAGCGGATTGGACACGGTCGAAGCGAATTTGGCTTTGGGGCACAAGGCGGACTTACGGGATTACGGTATTGGCATTCAGATTTTGAAGGACATAGGATTGAAGCGTATTCGGTTATTGACGAACAATCCGAAGAAGACGGATGCGTTCATTTATGGAGGATTTGATTTAGCGGTCGTCGATCAGGTTCCGATCGTATGTCCGTCGAATGCGCATAGTGAGCCGTATTTGGCGGCGAAGCGGGACAAGATGGGCCACAAATTGCCGTAATCGCAGCGGAACAAAACAAAATACACCCTAATCCGCAAAACTCAAAAACACCGCCGCGGCTGCAATGCACGCCGTCTCGGTGCGGAGTATGCGTTTGCCTAAATCAAACGGGACAAAACCTGCCCGAAGAACAATCGCAACCTCCTGCTCCGTGAAACTGCCCTCCGGTCCCGCCAAAATGGTGATTTTTTCAGGCATCGGAATACCCGTCAAAACCTGCCGCGAAGTCGTCTGACCGACATTCCCCAACGCGACGGGATGAAGCAAGTATTTCGTCTGCATTGCCAAATGTTCGTGCAATTTGCCAATCGGAACTTCGTTGGCAATTTCCATCAGGACATTCCGGCCGCACTGTTTGGCGGCTTCGATGACATACCGCCGCAATCGTTGGACAACGGCATCGTTCGCCCGGGCAACACTGCGTTCCATTTGAACCGGAATGAATCGGGCTGCACCCAATTCGGCCAGTTTTTCGACGAGAAACCGTTGCCGATCGCCCTTGGGGAGAGCCGACGCAACGGTCAAGCGAAGTGTCGACTCGATCTCATCGGCAGATGTCTGCGTAATGCGGATTTGCAGGCCGTCTTTGTGCAGGGACTCGGCAATTCCGCGGGCACATTTCCCGGTTCCATCGAAAAGGACGAGGGCATTGCCGACTTTTCCACGCATCACCTTGCTGAAATGGTGAAATTCATCGCCGGCGAGCCAGACGGCATCGCCGTCCCAACGGGAAACGGCAGGGTCTACGAAGAATCGATCGGTCATATTCGACGGGGCATGAAACTTGTGCGAAACACGGTTATTCCAATGGATACGCCCTTAAAATATGTCAAGCCGGAAATGATTTCCCCGATGATAACGCCGTTTTGAAGGATAAAAATTGATCCAAGTCTTGTCGTATGCCGGAACACGCATTTCGGCCGGATAGCGATGATACAGATTCGGAGCGCTTTGATAATGTTCCGGCGTATTGAAATTGTGCGGATAATAGACGTAAGGGTAATGATAAAACCGTTGCCAATCTTGCGACTGGGACGTCGCCCATTGTTGACCGTACGCTTGTTGAGCCGAAGCGGACTCGGAAACCAGGAACAAGCAAAGCGAGCAAAGAACGGCGAACGAAATGCGACGGAACATAATTGAGCCCCCTAAATATGGTTTTACCATTGATACACCATCAGTATCGTCGATCGTGGCAGGCAAACTTGAATATTTTCGGGGGAATAACCCGGAGGCTAACGCCTCCGGCTCTTGCGCCCTCGCTCTTGCGCTCATTCGCTTGTGCGCGCTCCCGGTGTTTGCGAAATCTTTACGAGAAACATCTCCAACAGCAATCGCGGCTCGCTCCGACTCTCACCCTTCAAATCAAGATCCAGTTGCAATAACCATTGCGATAACTTCACTCCCCGTTGCCTGCCAATATGCAACAACTGCTTCTCCGTTTTGTTGAGAAAAAATCCCTTGACGCCCGCCTGCTCCAATGCAGCCCGAACAGAAATCTTGCCCCGTTGCCGTTCCGCATTTAAGATAATTTCCGTAGCGGCAGCCAATTTTCGGAGCGTTGCCGATATTTGCGCCAAAATCCCAACCGCATTTTCACCGGCCAATATCAAGGCATTCAGTTGCCGAACCGCGAGCGTCGTCTTCCCCTCCAAAGCCAAATCCAACATCTCAAAAGCCGTCCGCGACCGCCACGACCCCACGGCCTGCTCCACCAATTCCGGCGTGATTCCCTTACTATCCGCGACCATCAACGACAATTTGGCCAATTCCTGGTCGAGCAATCCGTGTTCCAAACCGACCCGTTCAACAATCATCGCCGCCGCTGCCGGATCGCACGGCATCTTGTAATGATGCTTGGCCCATTGCGCAACCCAATTCGGCATCTCCTTGTCGGTAAGCGTTTTGGCTTCGATGATGAGGCCCGAACCGACAAGTTTTTTGTACAAATTCGTGTTCGATGCGAATGTTTTGAGTTGCAAAATCAGCACGGTCTGATGGGAAGGCTTCGCAACGTAATTTTCGAGTTCCGCCCGATTTTTGGTAACGAACGAGTCGGCATCATCAACGCGGACGACTCGCCGGCCGCCGCCGAACATTGCGGTCGTGTGGAGTTCGCGGTAGACGTCCTTGAATGCGGCCGTATCCCCTTCAAAAAGGCTCATCGCGAATTCGGCATCTTCTCCGGCAAGCACTTGATCGCGGATATGTCGAACGGCATTGGCCCGCAGATACGCATCATCTCCGAACACCACGCAGACGGGCATTGCGGGGAACTTGCCGACGTTCCAAAGATAATCATGGACGGAAACAGGCTTCATCGGATTCCAGTTTAGCACAAGGCCCAGCAAACTGCAAGGAACGGAACCCTTGCAATAAATGCCCTGTTCCGTTAGAATCACCCGGCATGTTCGAATGGCGTTTTCGGATCACACCCGGAATTATTCCCCAACCCTTTCTGGAAACGGCCTACTTCGCCGGTTGGGGACGCGTCCCCCAATTAACACTGGCAACCGTCCAACGGCACGAACTCATCCTCTATTCCGAGTCCTACACCAGCGGAACCGTCCACGTCCCCATCTTGCATCCGTCGGTCGGCGTCTTTATGGAAGCCACCGAATCCCTGCTCGGACGCAGCGAACCCTACTTTCTGCTGCGGGAACTCACTCGCGGGGCTTTCGGACGACTTTACCGCCGACTGTTCGATTGGAAAATGCTCGGGTTCAGGCAGCCCAAGGAACTCGACGAGCAAGTGCAGCAACTCGCCAAACATTTTTCCAGCCTCATCGTTCAAGACTCTTTTTCGTGCGACCTCGAACAGGAATTTGTGTTCATTTTGAACGAACTCGCCCCGCTCATCGTCCATGAAAATAGGCATTTTGCCGAACAATCCCTCGCCTGGAGAACGCGAAACGGCAACCGATTGCCCGTCCTGCTCGGAATCGGGATGAATGCACAGCATCCCGAAACGCCCCATCCCGAAACGCTGCACGAATTCGATGCCTACGCCAAATTGCTGCAAGATTCCTTTCATCTCGCGTTGCCGATGCCGACTTGGCGGGAACTGGAACCGCTGCCAGGACAGTTTCACTGGGAACGCTTGGAGCAAAAATTATTAGCCCCGAGCCGATTCGGGATGCGTGTTGTGCTTGGTCCGCTCCTTTCGTTCAGTGCGGACACGTTGCCGTATTGGCTTTTGCAGAGTTTGACCGAAGAAGACAGTTTCGAGACGGAAGCAATCCGTTTTGTCAATTCCATCGCGGAACGGTACGGCTATTTGGCACATAGTTGGATTTTGGCCAATCGGTTTTCATGTCCGTCGCTGCCGGAAATCCCGCCGGATCGTTCGCTGGCATTGACCCGCGTGTTGGCACAGCAGTTACGCAAACGCGGTATCCAAACGCCGATGATGGTTGGTATCACGCAGCCCTGGGGCGAATACTCTTTACGGCATCTTGACAGTTGGGAGCAGATTCGGGTAGCGGAAGCCCTGCTCAGTTTCAAGGATATTGACGCTTTTTTGCTCGAAATGGATTTCGGCTTCGATTATCGGCAAACTTTCCCGCGAGACCCGATGAGCATTGGAAATATGATTGACCATTGGAGTTTTCTCGGGAAAAAGGTTTATGTTTCGCTATCGATTCCGAGTGCAGGAACTCCGATCACGCGGAATCAAGAACTCCCGTCGGAGGCTCCTTGGTCGTTGGAACGGCAACGGACTTGGACGGAGATGCTTTTGTTGACGTTTTTGGGTAAACGGGCGGTACGGGGGATTTTTTGGACGTGCATGAGTGATCCTGCTCGGCCTTCGGATTTTGCAACGGAGTACGATTACGGATTGCTTGACAGTCATCAAGTTCTCAAGCCGGCATTTCGGCATTTTCGGGCGGTGCGAAAAAATTTGTTGCAGGATTAGCGGGGGTGCGATCGCGCAAGAGCCAACGATTGCGCAAGAGAGGGCGCGCAAGAGCCGGGGGCGTAAGCCCCCGGGTGGTCTATCAAAGAATATCATATGTCGAACCCGGGGGCTGACGCCCCCGGCTCTTGTGCGCGCTCGCCCCCCCTAGTTGACATTCCCGGGCGAACATGCTACATTGCCAACAACATATGTTCATCCAAACCAAAAAGGAGAGTCAAACTATGCAAGACTATCGCCGCAAAATGTTAAACTGGGGGGGGGGGGGAAATTTAGGAAAACAGAAACCGCCCCCCGACCCCCCCCCAAAACCGGGCTTC
>WRKP01000021.1 GCA_009778035.1 Planctomycetaceae bacterium | reverse complement strand
ACACGCTCGTGCAAAACGAGCAACTGATCCGGGATGAAATCCTTGTACATAGTGATGGTTTCATCGAACGTGTCGAACGGATTGGAATTGCCCAAACAAATGACGATGGATTGGTAGAAGTGACAATCAGGGCTACCGTTCAGAGAGGAAAAGTGAGTCGGGAATTGATCCGCACGAACGTTATGGAGCAACGCATTGATGGCGAGAGTCTTTATGCACAAGCACTGACAAAAATACAGGCAATGGAGTCGGAAAAGGAAATGTGGCAAGTGATCCCAGCGTTTTTCCGCGAGTCGAAAGTCCCAGAATCGCTGTATGGTGCCAGAATAACGAGGCAACCCTACTATGATGCGGCAAAAAGAAAGGCGATCATTGAATTTGAAGTGTTCGTTGATCAAACCCAATACAACGCATTTGTTGATGCCTTACGTAAGGTGTTGAGTACACTCCAAATCACTACGCGGCAGCAGACAATACGCTTCAATAGTTCCAGGGATAATAATGGGATAGTGAGTATGAACCGAGTGAATAGTGAAGAACGGCTGAACATCATACCCAACGGTCGTTCAGGAATCGTTTTTTCGGTAAACCGCAATATTCCGCTTACAGGAGTAACACAAGAGGGTTTTGTTGTTGATGATGACACGTTCGCCGAATTCCAGGCTTTAGCTTTGAAGGAGTGGCTCGTCAGGGTAGAGAGCCAGGATGTTGCTGGCAATACACTCTATCGCGAAGAACGGGTTATTTCTGAACTTATGAGCACATACATTGGTAGCGGTAGCGAACCGAGACTTTTCTTCATCTATCCTATGCTATTTTCTGGGGGTACAGACCGACTTTACAATAGCAGAGATCGTTCTGCACTGATGGGAGGCTGGCGTTTCTTCAACAGAATTCCACTCCACGGTGACGGTCGTTCGGTCAAGATGTCGGTTGAACTGGATTGGACACCGGAACAACTTCGCAACCTCGACAGCGTAAGATTTTCCTTTCACGGGCAATAACGCAATAACCAAAGACTCGCTTAACCTTTTACTTCCGACATTCCATAAACCAACTTAACTGAAATACAACGATGGTGCCCATGCATTACATACTACTACTTCCATTCCTGATCATTTGCGCGGCAGTACCTGTGGAGGCTCAGCACCAGCAGACCGTCACTAAAGTTGTTGCCGAACAAATCAGAACGCCAGCACTAAAAGAAGCAATGCTCGAAACCCTGAATAGGCATCCCGAATCAAACCGTTGGTCGGGAGCCGATGAAATTCACATTTTTGGTATCAGCGTTGTACCTTTCAGTGATCGGGATCTGCGAAATGGCGATGTCCGTCTGTTTCGTATTACTGCCGAACTGACTGCGGCAAGAGAAATGCTCTTTGCCAAAGTGCTGCTCGATAAGTATGCCGCTACCGGCTTGACCGATGCTACTTCGCTGCGCGAAGCAGTTGCCAAGGCAAATGAATCGTTCAGCGTGCGGGGAAGTATTGCATACAATATAAATGAAACATTCATTATAGGAAACCAAATTGTTGGAATTGTCGTTGCTGACCGAAGTAGAATAGTAGCCGTAATGACTTCGCAAGATCGGATAGATGCAGTGCGGTCTGCCTATCGCAAAGTCGTCCACTATCAGGCAAAACGACTGATTGCCGAGGACAAATTTGAGGAAGCACTCCTGCGATTGCTGGAACTGCGACAAGCAGAACTGTTTGGTCGTGAACAACTTTTTGATGTGCTTCACTGCTTTGTTGGTATGGAGAGACCGGTTGATGCCGAAAAAATTGTTAATCGTTTGATTACAGGACATACGGAAGATATAGTATCATTCCGCCGACTGGTTGCTATTACTACCACCGGTGAGCATAACGAATTTCAGAGATTAACGCAAGCATTGCAAACAGAGATAGACCGGCTTGATATGTTTGAGCATAGTATGACTGCCGAACAAGTGTTTGAAAAACTGTTGAACGAATTTTCGGGAACATCCCCAACGAGATAACCATTAACCCCTTTTATGAAAGGATAAAACTTATGAGAAAAATACTTTTTACTACTGCCATAACCGCTTTATTGCTTACGGCTTCATCTACGTATGCGCAAGATGCATCTGGTGCGTTGAGTGCCGACGATTTCCTTACCGAGACGCAAGGTGGCAATACACAGATTGCGGCTCCTAATGAAATTAGCGTAAGCGGTGATGTCGTAACTGCTGCTACAATGCAGGATGCTGCAAATAAGGCAACTGAATTGACCGTCAAAGAATCCGGCTATAATCAGGATGAACCCGCATTTAAGTTGATTACCTCAAAGCAGGGTGGAGTAGGTGCCATTGCTACGGGACGTGCATCGTATGCAACCACTGCGAGGAATCCCGATGCCATTTGTCTTGCTATGCGACATGCTTATATCAAAGCGTTTATGGAAGCCAAAAGAAATCTTACACAGGGATTTCACGGCTTGAGCAACGAAGGTAAAACTGTCTTGGTCGAAGCAATGAGTATCATTGTCGGCAACGATGATACGCTCAAGAATAGCGAGACGGACATGGAAGAAATTATCCGCCAACGTGTCGAGGGTTTTATTCGTGGCTATGAAGTGCGCCGCGTGGAGAACATCCCTGAAGATTCGTCAATCAGCGTAACAATTTCTGTCAATGGTAGATCATTGGGTAGATTTTCCCGTCCTGTCCCTGCGGTTATCGAATCTGCCGATTTGAGGACAGGTTTAACGCAAGTGTTTGATGAAATACAAAGAGGCATTGCACTTCCTGCCGGTGCTCGTGCGATTATGACAGAATCGGGCGATGTTAGTTTTGTTGGTTATGGTAGTGCTTTAATTGCAGATGACAGAGACCCGGCAATGCGGGCTACTTTGATGAATAATGCACGCAGGATTGCAGAGGCACGCGCGTTGGATTCTTTGTCTGGAATGCTAAATGGTGATGCCGTTATTTGGGCGAATAGGATGAGCGAAAGACACATAAATGCACTAAAAGATTTTGAGGATGTTTTCGGCAATGATGCAACTGCGGATCAATCGCCGGAAGGGATTAAAAGATTGGCGGAACGTAAAACGGAAACATTGACAAGGATATCGACGCTTGCGACGACGCAGAGTATCCGTAGAGGCGTATTGCCGCCAGGACTTGCACCACGAACGTTCCGGGACAAGGATAATGTTTGGTACTATGCAGTAGTGGTGTATAATCCAACCGTTACTCAAGCGGCGACTGATCTTGCAACGGAAATGATGAATGCGACGTTGATTCAACCGATTCGTAGTACGCAAAGTCAGATCAGAGGCGAAGACGGTACGCTGTTAAATACTGGCGTTGCCAGACCGAGTGGCGACATCCAAATGATTCCGACAGGTTCGTTTAGTGATGACGATGATGAATGGTGAGATATAAAATTCGCCTTGCCTTCACCATCGGCAACTCGACAAAGTTGAGCGTGTAGTTCAAACTGCAATAATCCAAGCCACTTCGCCATTGTTGCTGGGTTCCCTGCGAACCGGAAAATAAGATCCCTTGCCAAATGTTTATTGATTTGGCCAAGGGATTTAATCATAAGGCCGTCCACACCTTGTATTCGGCACTTGATGAACAGGAAGCCAGTCTTACCTTGCCGTCCTGACGTTGATAATTCGGTTTGCCGAAATCAAATCGAAGGTTTCTGAATGCACACCATTCAAGCCAGGCACTGTTGCCAATGCTCGCACGACGAATGTATAACGCGTGTTCGGAGATAAATTCGTTATAGTTACAGTAGTTCCTACTACTTCTCCTATTTCAGCATGCGTAACAGGCTGCGTTCGTCTTGTGTCATGAAAAACTTCTACTACATAACTGATTGTCGTACCCGCTGGCATTCTCGCAGTTGGTACTCGCCATTAAAGCGATACCGTATCCGGTGTTGCCGACGCCCGTTTGAGGAACGGCACAGCACGGGCAGCTGTGAAACCTTGCGTCGTTGCCCTGATAGTAGAAGTAGCAAGATTTTCCTTGCCGTTTCTGGCCGTAATTGTATCCTTACCGTCCGCATTTTTGGCAACGATAGTAAATGCGTAACGTGTGCCAGCATCCAAGCCGCCGATAGTTACAGTGTCAGCCGAACGCAAAACAGTTAGTCTATGCGATTCACCGCGTGCGGTATATGTGATTTCATATACCGTACAATCTGATACTAACGAACGGTATAACTGCCAGCACCAATGGCAATGATGCGGATGTGGTCTTGTTGTCCCATAGTGAGGCTGATAATATCAATTGTGGTTGTATCATTGCCGCCAGGAACGTTCCATGTAGTGCTGTCGGAGAAATTCGGATTGCTTGCAAACTCGACTCGATATCCAGTGAATTCATCGACTTGATATCCGACCAATCGGAATTTTCATATATTCCCATACCGGTTGTCATCATGCGAGAGTAGTAGATCATATTCGTATCAAACCGTGGTGGCACAGTAAGAATCTGCATAAACAGCGTTGTGCTGTAGGGAGCAACTTCTTCAATACCAAGCAGTTCCGGCGATCGTTCACTCGGCATGACAAACTCGATGAAACCTACAATGCCTTCGTTGCCATCGCAAGCATTGCCGTTACGCTGATAAATTTAGAGTAAACACGCCCTGGCATTTTGAGCCATTTTAGGCAACAACGCCTGTCAGTATGAAAGAAATTATCCTTTGGATCGCTGCAAACATCGACAACGGAATGGACTTCGATCAGTTCGGCGGCAGATCGCAGTTTTGCAATGAACATCTCGCAGTCCATCTGATCAATTCTATTCACAAGGTACCCTTGCTTAAGAACGCAATAGCAGCATCATCCAGCCAGCACTCCAGCGGAATATCTATCTACTCTTCCAAATCTTCTTCGACAGTGCCGAGATTTCTCTCCGCAGAGCGGCGAGTGTATTCATTGTGTGATTTCGCGAGTTCGTGCAATATGTCCGCCGGAGTGTTCGGATTCTCGGCTAATCCCCAGTCAATCAAATAGTTTCTGCTCGGCATCGTATAAAAGTGCCGTAGAATTTCCTCAGGGGTTTTGGAGTTCCCCGCCACCTGTCCCTGCACATACAGGTCAGGACTCTTCGCCAATTCAATCAAGGCTCGCTCATCAACGTTGGGATGCAAAACCACGAGACGCATCACGGCAAGTCCCCGGGTGTTTTTACCCATGATTGGAGGTAGTGCATAAAATCGTTGATGCAAGTCGGGCGAAGGAATCGTTGCGATCCGATAGAGCGATTCCGCAGAAAGTTCAGGATGTTCCAGTAGCGCACCCAAAACGTACTTGTTCGTTCGCCAAAATGAATCTTGGAGAAATGCTTCGTGCTGGGCTTGCGGCATAGTTCGGACCCTGTCCACTGCTGTCCAAAGTGTTACGTTATAGATTGATATGCCGATGAAAAGTGTTGCCAGCACGCCGGCAACTGTTGCGAAAAAATAGCCGATGCGTGCCCGTTGGCGGAGTTTCACTACGGCGTAATGAGCGCAAAAACCGAATGCAAAAAACGGAATCGACCCAATGATGGATGTAAACGGCAGGAACAAGTAACCAATCGCGGCAGTAGAACTGCTTGACGATCGGATGCCCCAATCGCCCAAAATCCAATGCACCACAAAGGCAACTGTTGCGACAAGAATGCCCGTTATAAAAGGTGTTATCCAAGAAGTTTTCATTGCATTTTGTTTCTGTTGGTGAATTTTATGCCAAAACCACCCAGTCTCATTGTAGCATAACGTTCTCGGGCCGCAATCGGAAACGGCGCTCCCTCCGCTTGCAATCACGCCATAGTATGCCATACTGTATGCTAAAAAGGAATGTTTATGAAATCAGCAATCGCCGAGGCCGTTTCGCTTCGCTTTCCCCCACTTGCCGCTTACTACGCCCAAAGTCCGCCCGCCGACAGCCGAGAGGCTGGCGGGATGTGCGTGATGCTCCCCATCGCCCGAGCCGCAAAAGGTGAAACCGTCTACTTCTCCGCAACAAGTTGTACCTGTCCCGGGGCCTCCTGGGGATTCGGCTGGGCCGGCTTCAATCCCGACCTATTTCCCGGCGGGAAAGAATGTTTTGAACGCTTCCTTTCAACCGGCAACGAACATTGGGAACACGGCCAGCACGCCATCGAACAAATGAAAGCCCACGGCGTCCCGAAATTGTTCGTGCAAGAATTCGCCGAAGGAGAAGGCTTCTTGAAAACGCCGGAATTGGCAGCCGAATTCGTCGATTCGATGCCGAACGTTGAAGCAGAAGGCCAATATATGGTGATCCAACCGTTGGAAAAACTGTTGCCTGGTGCAAAGGCCAAACTGGTTACATTCCTTGTTGATGCCGACCAGTTATCGGCCCTGACGGTGCTTGCCAACTATGCCCGGCATGGAAACGACAATGTCCGCATTCCCTTTGGTGCCGGCTGCATGACGTTTGCTCTTTATCCCTTTCATGAATCGGAGCAACCAGCACCGCGCGCGATCGTCGGCTTGACGGACATTTCCGCTCGGTTTTATATGCGGAAGGCGTTGGGCAAGGAATTTATGTCCTTTACGGTCCCGTGGACGCTGTTTGAGGAAATGGAAGCCAACGTTTCCGAAAGTTTCCTGACGCGTTTTGCTTGGAAAAGCATCATCGAGGAGTAGGCCGCCGAGAAGTAGGCCGCAAGAGCGGAGGGCTCTTGCTCCATCAATGATCCCTTATCAATGATCCCCTATCAATGATTATTTTTCCCGACCGCCGTCCAAAAACACGGAAATCCAACGAGTTTCGGGAAATGCTTGCAATATGATCTTCGCCATCACCGTGAGCGGGGCCGCTAGAAATAACCCAATAGGCCCCAATAAAAAGCCCCAGAAAAATAGCGACAATATAATCACCAGCGTTGAAAGCCGTAAGCCATGCCCCAGCAGTTTCGGCTCGATTCCGTAGGCAATCGCACATTCCACCGTCAGCAGGCACACGGCATAGAGCAACACGGTCGAAATGTCCGCCGCCACAAAAATCAATATGCCCGGAATCACTGCCGCGATCGTCCCGCCAAGATTCGGGATGTAATACATGAAAAACGCAACAATTCCCCAAAAAAGTGCGCCCGGTACGCCAAAGGCGAAATAGACGGCCATCGCCGCAGTCGCGGACATCAAATTGGACAATGTCTTCAAAAACAGATACCGCCGGATTTCCTCGGCAATATGATGAAAATGCCCAAAATTGATGGGCCCGTCCGTTCCGAATGCACGGTTCACCTTTTTGGGAAAGTGTGCCGCCTCAAACAGCATAAATATCGTAAAAAGCAGAACGAGGAACGCCCCGCCGAGCATCCCCTGAAGGTAGTGCATTATTCGTGCAAGCCAAAACGCAATGACTGAAGGGTCAAGCGAGGTGGGCAACTGATCTTTCTGTTCGATGACGCCGATACGCTCAA
This sequence comes from Planctomycetaceae bacterium, assembly GCA_009778035.1. Lineage (GTDB taxonomy): Bacteria > Planctomycetota > Planctomycetia > Pirellulales > Thermoguttaceae > WRKP01. The sequence continues at coordinate 34,931 of WRKP01000021.1, read as the reverse complement.
ACACTTCTTCAATCGGAACCGGCAGAGTGCTGTCAATAGGCATTTTTTCGGCTTCAGCATCCTCGTCCGTTGTTTCCGCACCAGCCGGACTGCCCGATGATGGTTCCTGTGCTGGAATATCGGGTTCATTGGCCGCCGGGCTGGCAATTGCCGGTTCATCAGCAGGCTCTTCCGAGATGTTGTCGAAGGGGATTTCGCCTATGACGAGGCGGTCGATGTATCGCTGAACCTGTGCTTCGAGGTCGGCATATTTTTCGACAAATTTGTCTCGGTAGTCGGGAATTTTGACAATGAAGTCGTTCAGGGACTGTCCGACAAAAAAGGTTACGCTGACGAAGAGTGCGACGGTGCAAAACAGCACGATGGGATAGGCCAAAAAGTTGGGGCAACCGCGTGTTTGGAGCCAGCGAAGCGGCACGAGGAGGATGACGGCAATGAAAAGGGCGAGCAACATGGGACCGACGAGTCCGCTGGCGAATTGGATACCTCCCAAGATGATGACCGTAGCGGCGGTGATGATGAGTGCCTGCGAAACTCGCGACGATCGGGGTCTTTCCTGTTCGGTATAACTAATAATACCGCTGTTACTGCTATTATCCATACGCTGATTCTAACAGAATGTTTGCTCAAGACAATGATGGATGCGATTTCTGGCCCATCTGGGATTCGCTCTGACGATTGCCATTGGGGGAACTTTCTGATATACTGAAACGTATGACTTTAACCGTTAATCTCCAAGACCGCGTCGCCGTCGTAACCGGCGGGACCCGAGGCATCGGCCTCGGAATCTGCGAAGCACTCGCCCTGTCCGGTGCGAAAATCGCCTGCATCGGAACCAGTCCCAATACCGTACAGACAGCACTCGAATCCATCAAAAAACACACCGCCGAAGTCGAAGGCTTCGCCTGCAACGTTGCCAATACCGAGGAAGTCGACAAAACCATCGAAGCCGTTCTGGCCAAATTCGGCAAAATCGACATCCTCGTCAACAATGCCGGCATCACCCGGGACGTACCGCTCGGAGCAATGAAAGATGCCGAATGGGACGATGTCATCGGCGTCAACCTGCGGGGTCCCTTTCTCTTCACGCGGGCGTGTACCAAACCGATGCGCCGGGCAAAATCAGGCCGAATTATCAACATTACGAGCATCAGCGGGCTCATCGGCAACAAGGGCCAGGCGAATTATTCCGCATCGAAAGCCGGGCTCATCGGCTTTACCCGAACCGTCTCGAAGGAACTGGCCGGGAAAAACATTACCGTCAATGCGATTGCCCCCGGTTTTATCGAAACCGATATGACGGCCGTGTTGCCGGAAGTCTACAAGGCCGAAATCAAAAACCGGATCCCCTTGGCTCGATTTGGCAGCCCCGCGGACATTGCGAATGCGGTCTTGTACTTTGCGAGCGACGAGGCATCCTTCGTTACGGGACAGGTTTTGACCATTGATGGGGGAATGATTATGTAATTCCAAATCTGTGGTATAATGGGGGGAACTTTCCGTTAATGCAGGTTCGCCGTCGCACCCTGTGCGGCGCGTCGTGCGCCCTTTGGAAAATTTTCACACAACCTTAACCTAACTATTCACACTATGGCAGATACAAAAGAACGCGTCATAAAAATCATCGCAGCCCAATTTGATCGGGAACCCGACACCATCACGGAAACGACGGACGTCGCCAACGATTTGGGAGCGGATTCGCTCGAAATCGCGGAGTTGCTGTTGGCATTTCAAGAAGAATTTAACATCGACATTGACGATTCGGAGGCCCAAAACCTCACGACGGTCGGCGATGTCATCACGCAGATTGATGCAAAAATTTCGGGTAATCCGGCGTAATCCGGTGCGTTCGTGCATATGTCAGAATGGGGCTGAACTCCCCTCCGTTATCCCGGCGCAAGCCGGGAACCAGGGAAACGGTATATGCGCCGTTCGGCTGGATTCCGGCGTGCGCCGGAATGACGATTTTTTGTCCAAAGCAGAAGTGGATTTGAGTTAGTGTCTTGTGATTGCAAAAAATTTGGGATACACCACGAAAGCCGGGATTGGAACGGAATGCAGGGATGGATCGTTGATCCGGTTGCGGCAATTCGTTACCCTCCCGGCTTTCGTGCTGTGTAAACACTGAGATTTAGTTTGTCTTGTTTGCTCTGGATTTTTTTCCGCAATTTTTGTACCATCCGGTATGCACCGGACATTGCACTTTTTCATCGTCTTATTGATTGTGCCCAGCCTTTTCGGGTGCGTCCAGCGAAGGATGACCATTATGAGCAATCCGCCTGGCGCAACGGTTTCGCTCGATGGAAAAGAAATCGGCCGGACGCCGTTTTCGACCAATTTTGACCATTACGGCAAAAGAGAATTCCGTGTCGTCAAGCAAGGTTACGAAACGAAAACCGTGTTGATGCCGGTATCAACCCCTTGGTTTCAGTGGCCCGGCGTTGATTTTGTTACCGAAGTCTTATTGCCGGGTAAGTTGACCGACCATAAGTATTATGAATTCGACTTGCAGCCGTCCGCTGCGGTTTCTGGTGCGGAAATCGTGGCCCGTGCGGAGGAATACCGCCAGACGGCCCATGCGGACGGCGTATTGCGTGTCGGCAGTTCGGCCGTTTCCGCTCCGCCTGGCAATGTTGGTTCGATCATTCCCCCGGCATCCAATTCGATTCCCGTTCCGGCGAGTAATCCGGCACCCAACTTTGCTCCGAGTTTTGCGCCGATTATACCAGCCCAGCCGAATGCGTTGTAGCCTTCACGGCGTGATGGGTGTGAACCCGCTTTCGTCCTTCCGGCATCCAGCCGAGCAGGCTGCGGTCAGGCGATAGGCTCCGTCAACGCATCGAAATGCACCGTCTTTTGCGGGACGGCAAACACGGCATCGCCGATCGTGAAACGGTGCTGTTGATATTTTTCATGCGACATTTCAACGAAAATCTCCCTTTCATTGACATCGACCAATTCGATTTTCGCAATCGCTCCAGCCAGTTGAATCCGCTGAACCGTTGCAGAAATTCCCTCATTGTCGGGATTGTCCGGCAAAATGTCGATCTCATGCGGACGAACAAAAAATGGATTCTGCCCCACCATGTGCTGCGGGTCAAACACAATCCCGCCGACGCCCAATCGCTTATGAAACAAATTGACACTGCCCAAAAAATCCATCACGAAAGCATTTTTCGGCTGATGAAAGACCTCAAAAGGCGTCCCATCCTGCTCGATTAGGCCGTGATTCATCACGATGACCCTGTCGGCAAGTTCCAAGGCTTCTTCCTGGTCGTGCGTTACGAAAACGCTGGTCAATTTAATTTCATCGTGCAAACGGCGAAGCCAGCGGCGCAGATTTTGCCGCACTCGGGCATCCAAGGCACCGAACGGCTCATCGAGCAGCAAAAACTTCGGTTCAATTGCCAGGGCTCGTGCGAGGGCAACGCGTTGCCGTTGACCGCCGGAAAGTTGGTCGGGATAACGGTTTTCCATGCCTTCGAGTTGGATGAGACTGATGAGTTCCATCACCCGGCGTTTGATTTCATCTTTGGGCAGCCGATTGGCACCGCGGCGGACGCGGAGGCCGAAGGCGATGTTATCGAACACGCGTTGATGTCGAAATAGGGCGTAGTGTTGAAAGACGAAGCCGACTCTTCGTTCGGCAACGCGGTTTCCGATGACGCTGACGCCTTTGAAGAGAATATCGGCACCGTCTATGGGATCGAATTCTTCGAGGCCAGCAATGATTCGCAGGAGGGTTGTTTTCCCGGAGCCGGACGGCCCGAGCAGAGCGACGAGTTCGCCGTCGGGAATTCGCAGGCTGACGTTGTTCAGTGCGGTAAACGTCCCGAAATGCTTGGTGATATTCTTAACTTCAATGCTCATTACACGGCCATTATGTTGGAAAATACGCTGCCTGTCAAGAGGTTGGACGCTGCACGCACGGGAAAAACAGCCTTTTTTCGTGCTGGTCGGTTTTCAAATTGCACTGGGGCGTTGTTAATGAGAGCGAGCCGTCCGGCGAAATTGCAATCGCCCGTTTTTACGCTATATTAGCGGTCTATGAAAGAAATACTCCTCGGCGTTACCGGCGGGATTGCGGCGTATAAGTCGGCAACCATCGTCAGCCGACTTCGGCAACACGGCCTCGGCGTCAGCGTCGTCATGACGCGGTCCGCAACGAAACTCGTCGCCCCGCAGACATTTGAGGCCTTGAGCGGTCGGCCCGTGTATTATTCGATGTTCAATGCCAAAATGAGCCATGCCCATATCGACTTGGCAAGACCGGCGGACTTATTTTGTATCGCTCCTGCAACGGCCAATATCCTTGCCAAAGCGGCAAATGGAATTGCCGACGATCTCGTCAGCACGCTCGTTTTGTCGTTCGACAAGCCGATCCTGTTTGCTCCGGCAATGAATAACGTCATGTGGAACAAACCGTCAGTGCAGCGGAATGTGCAGCAGTTGCGTGCGGATGGAATGTTTTTCATCGGACCGGAATCGGGAAATTTAAGTTGCGGCGAATCCGGCACCGGAAGAATGACGGAACCCGACGCTATCGTGGAAATGATTCTTGAATGGGAGCATTGACATTGGATCATGCCCCTTTATGATCGCCCCCTTTATGTTCGCATTGTAACCGGGTATCATCATGCGATGCGGATTTTATTGATCGAGCCTCGGGGTTTTTGTGCCGGTGTAACACGAGCGGTACAATCGCTGGAAAATGCCATCGCGCAGTTCGGTATGCCGATTTATGTCTATCACGAAATCGTCCATAACAACAGTATTGTCAACGCATTTCGCAGCAAGGGCGTCATTTTCGTCGATTCCCTCGATGAAGTGCCCGAAGGTGCCCGGCTGATGTTCTCCGCACACGGCGTGTCGCCGGATATTCGCAAAACCGCTGCCCAACGTTCCCTCCAAACGATTGATGCGACCTGTCCCCTCGTCGATAAAGTGCATCAAAGTGCCCTGGAGTATGCTCGAAATGGATACAAAATCATCCTTCTCGGTCATCGCAATCACGATGAAGTCGTCGGTGTGGTCGGCGAAGCACCCCATTCGATTTGGGTCGTCGAAAACGAAGCGGAAATCAATGCTCTTTCGTTTGACAAAGATGATAAACTGGCCTATCTGACGCAGACAACGCTCGCGGTTGGCGAGACATTTCATCAAATCGAGCGATTGAAGGAGCGTTTTCCGCAGATCGTGGGCCCGTCGCAGTCGAATATCTGCGATGCGACGCAGAGTCGGCAGGATGCCATTCGGGAGCACTGTCCGAAAGCGGATATTGCGATCGTAGTCGGCAGCGAGTCCAGTTCCAACACGCGGCGATTGGCGGAGCAGGCGGAAAAGTTGGGCGTGCGTTCTTTTCTCGTTGACAGTGCCGAGGAAATACCGATTCACGAGTTTTCGGGCACCGAAACGGTGTTAATCACGGCGGGAGCCAGTGCGCCGGAGTGTTTGGTGCAGGGCTGCGTGGAATTGTTGCAAAGGCAATTCGGAGCCGTTTTGACGTAGGATTATTGTGTAACGCAGGTGTGCAGCGCAGGGGGCTTACGTCCCCTGCTTGTGCACTCTATAATGGGCTTTATGAGACGATTTTTCTTGCTGCTCGCCTGCTTATTCGCGGCACCATCAGTCCTTGCCGATGATGTCATCGACCGAGCCATGCAAACCGTTGTTTCCATTTTCCCGGCCAATCCAGCCGACGACGCGGGCGGGGGCTCCGGCGTCGTGATCTCGCCCGACGGATATGCCGTTACCAACTTTCACGTCGTACAACCCTGCGGGCCTGCGATGAAATGCGCAATGGCCGACGGAAACCTCTACGATGCCGTAATCGTCGGACTCGATCCCGTCGGCGATATTGCCCTCATTAAACTCCTCGGACGAACCGATTTTCCGTACGCATCCTTTGCCGACAGCGATACCGTCATCGTCGGCGATGCTGCTATCGTGATCGGCAATCCCTTTATGCTGGCAACCGATTTCCGACCCAGCGTCTCGATGGGAATCATCTCCGGGACGAACCGATACCAATTTCCAGCCGGTACATTTTTAGAATACACCGACTGCCTTCAAACCGATGCCGCTGTCAATCCAGGAAACAGCGGCGGACCGCTTTTCAATGACCGCGGCGAAATCATCGGAATCATAGGCCGTTGCTCCTTTGAGAAACGCGGACGCGTCAACGTCGGCATCGGCTACGCCGTGTCCAGCAACCAGGTACAATACTTTCTCGGCGACCTCAAAAGCGGACGCATTGTCGATCACGCAACGCTCAATGCCGTCGTTTCGACCGACCGCGAAGGCCGAGCCATCGTTGATAATGTCCTCAGTATTTCCGATGCCTATCGAAACGGACTGCGGTACAACGACCAAATTATTCGCTTTGCAGGCCGGATGGTCGATTCGGCCAACACGCTCAAAAATCTCGTCGGAATTTTCCCAAAAGATTGGCGTCTGCCCGTTACCGTTCGGGGCCGGGATGGAACGCGACACGAGATGCTCATTCGCCTCGGCGGTCTGCACGGCGAAAACGAACTCATCGAAATTACCGAAAAAATGATCGCTCCGCCCATCGCTCCCGAACGGAGAATCGAGGACGGCCAGCCCGTAATCGCCGTCGGGCAAAAAGAGCATTACATTCCCGAGGCCGTCAGGCCATTCTACGAGGAACGCCGAGGATATGCCAATTTTTACTTCAACCGCTTGGAATTGGCAAGGGTTTTGGAGAATTGGCAACAGAAGGTCGGTCGCCGCCCGGCGCCCGGCGGTCGGTTGCCTGCCTGGGAACTGACCGGCAAATTGCAAGACCGCCCGGATACATTTTCATTCCGAATCGACGATTTGGGCGTCCATTACACGCTCCCGACGGGCGGCGGGTTTTGGAGTGCAGATTGGAATGCGGAGTCGGCGATTGACCCAATGACGCATTACCAGGCCCCGAGAGGCAGCGGCGGCCTCTTCTCGGCATTCTATCTGCTCCGCCGCTTGACGCTGGAAGATTTGGCCGACGATGTCATCTACACCGGCACCGCACCGATTGGCGGCGACCTGTCCAAATTGTACGACGTTTGCACGGTCAGTTGGCGGGGTAACGAAGTTCGGTTCTATGTGGACCCGGATAGTGGAGCCATACCGCTCGTTGAAATGTTTGCGAGCAGTCTTGATTTTCCCGGCGAGATCTATTTCGGCGAAGGCACGATGGAAGTCCGGTATGGCCGACTGCTCTTCGGCGTGTTTGAGTTGGAGCAACCGTTTGCCGCATCGCCTCGCGACACGCACGCTGTTCGGCCGGCGAACGCGTCGCAGGCGACACGGCTAACGAATCCCGTTATTGACAACGCTTTGCAACGAGTCGTCAAAATCTACGGAGCGGCGGCTGCGGGAATTCACGGCTATCAATCCGGTATCATTATTTCGCCGGATGGTTATATTTTGACGGCATTGACATCGGCATTGCAGGCGAATCCGATTGTCATCGTGTTGGACAATGGTCGGCGATTCGATGCTCGGCTCGTCGGAGCGGATCCCGTCATTGAAATTGCCCTGCTCAAGATTTCCGGTGCGGATTTGCCGTATTTTGAGATGCATGAACCGGGCAATGTGCATACGGAAAAGGTGCATATTGGCCAGCCGATTTTCGCAATTTCCAATCCTTTCAACATTGCCCAGGGCAATGAACGGGCGACGGTGCAACGGGGAGCGGTAGCGGCACTGACGCAGTTATCGGCTCGTCGGGGCGTTTTTGAGACGCCGTACAAGGGGGATATTATTGTTGTGGATGTTACGACGAACAATCCGGGTGCGTGCGGCGGAGCGTTGCTTTGTGCGGATTCGGGTAAATTTTTCGGTATGCTCGGCAAGGAATTGCGGAATAATGAAAATCATAGTTGGCTCAATTTTGCGATTCCGGCATATGTTTTGGAAGGAGCTGTGGAGGCGATGCAACGGGACGGCGGTATAAGTCTTTTCACGGAACAGACGGTGCGTGAGCGGGAGATGATTCCCGAGGACACGATTCGGATATTTCAGGATTGGGGCATTTTGTTTATCACGTCGGTCAGTCGTCGGACTCCGCCGTTTGTTGATTCGGTGCGTTCTGGCAGTGAGGCAGCGGCGTTGGGCATTTTACCGGACGATTTGATCGTGATGGTGAATGGTCAGATTACGCCATCGCTTTTGGCGGTGGAGCATCGGATACATCAGATTTCGGCGGATGAGCCGATCACGTTGACGTTGGAACGCGATGCGGTGCTGCGGGATGTAGTGCTTTGGCGATAGCGAGCACGAGCCGGGGGCGTCCCCCGGGTGAGTCTATCGAAGAATATCTATGTCGAAAAACCCGGGGGCTAACGCCCCCGGCTCTTTCGCTAATTCGCTCCACGCAATTCTGCAATGCTTCCCGCCGGACGCACGCCAGAACCCTGCTCGGTGCCCTCTCCAAGTTCCGCCCGAATAGCATCCGCAAAAGCACGCAATCGCTCGACAACACCCGGATGCTCCGACGATACATCCCGCATTTCACCAATGTCATTCTCCAAATCATACAACGCAAATGCCGCACTGCCCTGAGCATACGGCCTCGGCAAACCATCCATTCCCGGCGTTTGGCCACGCATCGTCCGATATTGATGCGGAAAAACCAACTTCCAACGAGTATCTCGCACCGCCTGCAGTTGCCGATTGAAATAAATCGCAAAAGCATTATTTGCCTCATCATACGGCGACTTCGCACCAGATTCGCCAAAAATCAATGGCCGAATGTCCTTGCCGTCAATCTTCCTTTCCGGCAACGGCACCCCCACCAAATGAGCAACCGTCGGCAATATGTCAATGGTCGCGGCTAATTGATCGCAAGCCGTATTCGCCGGGATTCGGCCTGGCCACCAAAATAAGGTCGGCACCCGAACGCCGCCCTCAAACGAAGTGCCTTTGCCTTCCCGTAACGGGCCCGAACTGCCCGCATGGTTCCCATAGGACAGCCAAGGGCCGTTATCCGAAGTTACGATGAGCAGCGTGTTTTTGCCTAACTCCAACCGGCGCAGCGTCTCCGCAATTTGGCCGACCGACCAGTCGATTTCCTGGATAACATCGCCGTACAGTCCATGTCCGCTCTTTCCCTCAAATTTATCGCTGACGAATAGCGGAACGTGCGGCATCGGGTGCGGGACATAGAGAAAAAACGGTTTGTCCTTGTTTTTTTCGATGAATTGCACGGCCCGTTCGGTATACCAGGTTGTCAGATTCCGCTGCATCTCCGCCGTGATGGGTTCATCAAGCCGATTGGAGCCTTCGATGTGGCGAAGCGGCGGGAATTGCCGTGCCATATTAGGTTCGGGATGGTACGGCCACATATCGTTGGAGTAGGGAATACCGAAAAATTCGTCGAATCCCTGATTAAGCGGCCAAAATTCGGGATGGTCGCCGAGGTGCCATTTCCCGAAACACGCGGTTGCGTAGTTTTTTTTCTTCACGATGTCGGCAATGGTTTCTTCATCGGGATGCAAGCCGATGTCGGCGTTTGGCCATAGTGCTCCGCTGATGCCGACTCGTCGATGATAGCAGCCGGTCAGCAAAGCGGCACGGGAGGCGGAGCAGACGGCTGAGGTTACGGCAAAGTTGGTAAACCGGCGGCCTTCGGATGCGAGTTGGTCGAGGTGCGGAGTGGGAATATCTCCGCCGAAGGGAGCAATGTCGGCATAGCCCAGATCATCCATAAAAACGATGACGATGTTTGGCGGCCGTATCTCCGCCGCGTCGGCAATGGCCAACGGGAGCCACAGCACCAAGGCCCAGGTAACTAAAAAGCAATGGAATAGGTGTTTCATGAGTTTATTTTTTTGCATTTCGGAAACCGTCATTTCGGCATTAGCCCGGCTCGAACAGCACCGGCGCGACCTTTTGCAGCGAATTTTTCACATAATCTTGGATGTTCTTGGCCTCCGACATCCGTATCGCATTGCGGGCGATCATCTTGCAATCGTCCAGCGAGATATGCCGACATATCTGTTTCATCCGAGCAATGCTGCTCGGTGCGCAACTGATCGTCCGTATGCCCAAACCAATCAACGTTACGATGTTAAAGATGTTCGATCCGACCTGGCCGCAAAGCGATAACGGAATATCACGCCGGCCCGCAACGCGAACCGTATGCCAAATCATCCGCAATACCGCCGGATCATCCACATTAAATAAATGATTGACGCCGCTGTTTCCCCGATCGACCGCCAATGTATATTGCGTTAAATCGTTCGTTCCGATGCTGTAAAAGTCGGCATCTTCCGAAAACCGGTCCAACATGACCACCGCCGAAGGAACCTCAACCATCATGCCGATTTGAATGTCTGGATTAAAAGGAATACCAGCCTCGCGGAGTTCATCCATCACTTCCTGTACGGCCATCCGCTTGGCCTGACGGAATTCCTTCACCGTCGAAATCATCGGAAACATCACATGCAAGTCGCCGTAGATGCTTGCCCGAAGGATCGCCCGAAGTTGACAGCGAAACAGCGACCAACGTTTCAGCGCCAACCGCACGCCGCGCATTCCCAATGCCGGATTATGCTCCCGAATGGTCCCGAGCCGATCCAATGCTTTATCATCGCCGAAGTCGAACGTCCGAATCGTTACAGGCCGGCCTTGCATCGTCTCCGCAACGCTTTTGTATGCCTCAAAATGCTCGTCTTCCGTGGGGTCTTTGTCCTGGATTAGATAGAGAAATTCCGTGCGGAACAGTCCGATTCCCTCGGCTCCGCGTTGGATGGCATTTTCCGCTTCATTAGGGAATTCAATGTTTGCGTGAATTGCAATCATCGTCCCGTCCGTCGTTACGGCGGGTAATTGCCGGTACGAATCAAGACATTCGATTCGGGAGGTTTCAATATCCTGGATTTTTTGATACTGCTCAATGACCTCTTCATTAGGGCAAATTACGACGCTTCCGCTGTTTGCGTCGACGATAATCAAATCGCCGCCGTCGACTTTGGCGATAAATTCCCCGACTCCGACGACGCAGGGGATTTCGAGGGCCGCCGCCAAAATCGCGGTATGCCCGACGGCTCCGCCCTGTTCGGTAACGATTGCCTGAATGAACCGTTTGTCCAAATTGGCAGTTTCGCTCGGCGTGAGATTGCTGGAGAGCAGGATCACCGGCGAACTTAATTGACCGAGCACTTCCTTGCGGGCACCGAGAAGATGCCGAAGGAGCCGTTTTTCGATGTCGCGAAGATCATTAACCTTTTCGGCAATGTAATTGTTGTCGATTTGGCGGAAAATGTCCATATTTTTCCGCATAACGGCGGTTACGGCGTGTTCCGCGGAAAAGAATCGGTTGCGGATCAACGCTTCCATTTCGCCTTGGAAGGCGGGTTCCATAAGGATTTGTAATTGTGCTTCGAAGATGTCGGCAAAGGTTTGGCCGAGGGCGATTTTGGTTGATTCGCGATTGACGATGATTTCGTCTTTGGCAAATTGGAGGGCGGTTTGAAACCGTTTGATTTCGGCTTCAAAGGCATTGGCGGGAATAGTTTGTTCGGGAATACGGAATCCTTCGGTTGCTTGAACGAATGCTTTTCCGATGGCGATTCCTGTGGAGACGGGAATCCCGAAGACCGTTTTCATCGTTGAGTGAACAGTGTGAGAATTGTCTCCCATACCTGCCTCTATGGTTGGATTGTACCGGCAATTTTATAGCAAATGAAGGGATGATTGTCAATAGACGTGTTCGGTGTCATTCCGGCACACGCCGGAATGACGAAAGCGAGTCCAGCCAATTCGGCATCTGCCTAACGCAATTTTAATAATTCCCTTATTTATTTTTAATGCCGTTCTGTTAGATTGAGTGCCAATTCAATCCATAACAAGACAAATCTATGAAACAAACACACATTCTCGGTTTATGCGTTTTAGCCCTTTGCCTGTCGGCAAAGCCCAGTTTCGCCCAAGGCGAAATCCGTATCGACGGCTCCACGACGGTCGGCCCCGTCGTCGATGCCTTTGTCAGTGCTTTCAATGCCCAAACGCCCGACGTTCGATTTTCTGTTAAAAAAGCGGGCTCCGGCGAAGGTGCAACCGCCCTCGTCGAAGGACGATGCGATGTCGCGATGATGAGCCGATTTATGCGATCCGATGAATACACCCGAGCCGTCGCGGCTGGTCGAATGTTGGTTCCCTTCGCAATCTGCCTGGACAGCGTGTGCCTTATCGTGCATCCGACCAATCCTGTACGGAGTTTGAGCAAGGAACAGGTCAAAAAAATCTATACCGGCGAGTTCACAAACTGGCGGGAACTCGGCGGACCCAACTTGCCGATTGTGGCAATCAGCCGCGATACCGCAAGCGGAACGTATGAAGTGTTTCATCAAATGGCGATCGATTCCGAGAGGATGGGTGCACGGATTGAATTTGTGAGTTCGAATCCGGCAATGTTCACTCGGGTCAGCACGACGGAGGGCGCGATTGGCTATGCGGGCCTTGGTTTTGTTACGCGGGGCGTCGAGGCGGTGCGTTATGAGGGCGTGATGCCGACGCGGACGACCATTGCCAATGGGACGTACAGGTTGTCTCGGCCATTGTTTTTATTCACGGACGGCTACCCTGAATTGGGCACGCCGTTGTATCAATTTTGCAACTTTTTCCTGACCGAAGAGGGGCATGATATTATCAGTGCGAAGGGATTCATTCCGCTGACGAGTTATTAGAGCGTGTTCATTTTTGCTTTGGACAAAAAATCGTCATTCCGGCGCACGCCGGAATCCAGCCGAGCGGCGTGTATTCCGTTTCCCTGGTTCCCGGCTTGCGCCGGGATGACGGAGGAGCGTCCAGCCCTTCCGATGCCCGCAATGGCGGACGTGTGCAAACGCGTCCCGTCACACCAGCATTTTCCATTGGGCGAGCAACTGCAACGCCTCCGTCGGCTTCAACTCGTCAACATTCATGTTCTGCAACTCCGATATGACCGGATGATCATCCACGCCAAATAACGAAAATTGCATCGCGCCCGATGAAAATTTGCGACCACCACGCTCCGGTGCGCCCCGCAAGGCAGAACGGCTAATATCTCGCGAACGCTCTCTTTCCAACTCAATTAAAATCTCCTGCGAACGCTGCACCACAGAACCCGGCACGCCCGCTAACTTCGCCACATGAATCCCATAACTCTTGTCCGCCGCGCCCGGAACAATCTTGTGCAAAAACACCACATCCCCACGCTCCTCCTTCACCGCAACATTCAAGTTTTGCAGGCCCTCCAACACCTTCGATAAATCCGTCAACTCGTGATAATGCGTCGCAAACAGCGTGCGACACGCAATCTGCTCATGAATATGCTCCACAATCGCCCAGGCCAACGACAATCCATCATACGTACTCGTTCCCCTACCGACTTCATCCAAAATCACCAAACTGTGCGGCGTTGCCTGATGGAGAATCCGTGCGGTTTCCGTCATTTCGACCATAAATGTACTGTGTCCCCGAGCGATTTCATCGCTTGCGCCCACTCGGGCAAAAACTCTGTCGCTGATTCCAATCACCGCCTCACGCGCCGGGATAAAGCAACCGGCCTGCGCCATAATGCAAAGCAATGCCGTCTGGCGGATAAATGTACTTTTCCCCGCCATATTCGGGCCGGTAATCAGTTGGATTTGTCCTTCATCGTAATTCATCACGGTATCATTCGGGACAAATGTTCCCGCCGGGCCCAAAACGTCCAACACGGGATGCCGACCGTCGATAATGTGCAAAATCGGCTCTTTGACCAATTTTGGCCGGCAATATCCCCGTTCGCGCGAAATCACCGCAAACATCGTGATCACATCCAGATGGGAAATCCCGTGTGATATTTTCTGCAAAACCGGCCTGTATTCGCAGGTTTTCGCCCGGAGCATCTCGAAAATTTCCATTTCCAGGGCGATTGCCCTTTCATTGGCCGTCAGGACTTTTTCCTCATACTCTTTGAGTTCCGGCGTGATGTAGCGTTCCGCATTTTTCAGCGTTTGCTTTCGGATATAATCAGCCGGAATCTTCGCGTGATGCGTGTTCGTAATTTCGATGTAGTAGCCGAATACGGCATTGAATCCGACTTTCAGGGTTGGGATTCCCGTTCGGGCGATTTCCGACGCTTGATATTTGGCAATCCAATCCTTGCCGCTCGTTTGCAAAGCGCGAAGTTCGTCGAGTTCGCTGTTGAAGCCAGGCCGAATGAACCCGCCTTCCCGAACGAGCACCGGCGGATTATCCTCCAACGCCTCGGAAAGGAGCAACGCCAAATCTTCGCAGGGATCAATGTCGGCCCGGACTTTTTGCAGTCTCAGGCTGGCCGTTTCCGCAAGTTTTTCGCGGAAAAAGGGCAATACCCGAAGCGTTCGGGCGATTGCCGCCAGGTCGCGCGGCGTGCATCGGTTTTGCAATACCCGGGTCAAAATCCGCGTCAAATCATGCACTTTGCGGAGTTGTTCGCGGATTGCGGAGACGAGTGCATCGTTTTTGTAACATTCCTCGACGGCGTCTTGCCGTTCCTCGATGAGTTCAATATCGGTCAGCGGGCCTGTCATTGCATCGCCGAAGTGCCGGGAACCCATCGGAGTAATACATTGATCCAGGACGCCGATGAGCGAGCCGTGCCGATGTCCGCCGCGAATTGTGGAGGTAATTTCGAGGCTTTTTCGGGTTGCTTCGTCAATTTCGAGTTGCGAGCCGGTTTGATAGGGGATGAGGGCATCAATCTGCGTGGAGGCCTGCTTTTGCGTTTCGTTGAGGTAGTCAATGATTGCCCCGGCGGCGCAAATTGCCGGTATTTTGGCCGGTTCTTCGGCGAAACCGAAGCCTTCCAGCGTCGTGGTGCCGAAGTGTTTGAGGAGGGTATCGTGTGCAGTCCGAAAACCGAAGGTCCAATCGGGCCGTTTGGTCAGGAGGATAGAGTTTTCCGGCAACAGGTTAAAGGGGCCTTTGTCGCTGTGCAGGATTTCGGAGGGGGCGATTCGGGCAAGGTGTTCCAGCAGTTGGTGATGGGGAACGGTTGCGGCGAAGAAATCTCCGGTCGAGAGTTCGACCCAGGCGAGTCCCCAAAATTCCGTAAAATGCCCGAGTTTCGGGGCGCGGTGGTCTTGGCAGACGGCGGCGAGGTAGTTAAACGTTTTGGGATTGAGGAGAGTTTCTTCGGTAACAGTTCCGGCGGAAACGATGCGAGTGATGGCCCGTTTGACGATTCCTTTTGCTTTTTTGGGGTCTTCGACTTGGTCGCAGACGGCAACTCGGTATCCTGCGGCGATAATTTTGGCGATGTAGGAGTCGAGTTGGTGGTGTGGAAAACCGGCCATAGGCATCCCGTTGGGGCCTTTATCTCGGCTGGTGAGGGCGATTCCGAGTATTTTGGCGGCGATTTTCGCATCATCGAGGAACGTTTCGTAAAAGTCGCCGAGCCGAAAGAGGAGCAGGGCTTCGGGACAGGCTTTTTTGGCTTCGTGAAACTGCCGCATCATCGGCGTTTCAGGTTTGGGAGTGTTGTAAAAGGGCATGTACTGGACACTATTTTATGTCAGATAGCGTGATTGTCAAGCAATCCAAGGCTTTGCATTCGGCTGTTGACAGGCAAGATCACCATCTCAATCGCAATGTCTGGCTTCCGCCTCACGCCGCAATGACAGTTCCGAACGCGTCTACGAAAACACATCATGCGGCTCGATACCCTCGACGACCCGACATCGGCCCAAATCCGTCGGCAATACGAAACGCAATCTGCCAAACTCCGACTTCTTGTCCCGACGCATTAACTCAATCGCACGCTCCCGTTCCAAAACCCCAGGATACTCCGTCGGCAAATCCAATGCACAATGCAATGCAATTTGACGCTCCAAAAACGCGTCATCCACCAAACCCAGCCGCAACGCAAGCCGAGCCGCACAAATCGCTCCCATCGAAACCGCCAAGCCATGCAATATCGCATAATTGCTCAACACCTCAAACGCATGTCCGAATGTGTGTCCATAGTTCAGCAAAATCCGTCGGCCCGTCGTTTCAAATTCATCCTCGGCAACGATTTGGGCTTTGATTCGACAACATTCGGCAACGATTTTTTGCAGGACGATATTGTCCCGGCGTTTGATCGGTTCGATATTATCTTCGATAAATTGAAACAGGCCGGCATCGAGCGAAACGCCGTATTTGACGACTTCGCCGAGTCCGCTTAAATACTGTTCTTCCGGCAGGGTTTGGAGCGTTTCGGTATCGACCAACACGCCGAGCGGCTGGTGAAACGCACCGACCATATTTTTTCCGGCAGTCAAATCAATCCCGACTTTCCCGCCGACACTGCTGTCAACTTGGGCAAGAAGCGTGGTGGGAACCTGGAAAAACCGAATTCCCCGGGCGTACGTTGCCGCAACGAAGCCGCCGAGATCGCCGATCACGCCGCCGCCGACGGTGAGCAGGACGGCTTTGCGGTCGACGGCATCTTCAAGAAGCGATTCCCAGAGTGTGTTTGCGGTTTCAATCGTTTTGCTTTGCTCTCCCGCAGCAACGGAAAGGACATGAACATTGATACCAGCCTCGGCAACCGATGCCGCGACGCGTTCGGCGTAGCCGAAGCGATGGACGTTTTCGTCGGTCAGGACGATTGCTGACGAAACGGGTTTGAAACCGGCGAGGAGCGAGCCGACGTCGTGCAAGCAAGTGCTTCCGACGGCAATTTCATAACTTCGGGAACCGAGCGAGACGGGAACGAGCATTTGGGGGAGTTAGAAAGCGTTCGTTCAGCATATCGGAACATTTATACCATAAATCAGGCCACCTTGCGCTGCGTCGTTGCGGAAATCATATCGCCGGTGCTTTCAACTGCAAGTTCCAATGCGGGAAAAACGCCAAGCAGTTGATTGGTATGGTCGAATAATTTGAACGTTTGTTCGACTGCCGACCAAACGGCCGTAAATTCTGTCGCAACAAAGCGATAACCGTAAAAACAGTCGCCGAACAGTAAAATCTGCTGAGAAATGGCGGCATCTTCGGAAAATCGAAATTGCCGGGCTGTGCGCCGTACTTGATGCAAGAGAGAGTCAACTTCGTGAATGCCTGCCATTGGATATGCTCCCGTTGTAAAAGGACTGATTGCAACGGTTATATCGGCAATTCCGAGGTCAAAGTTGAAGAAATTTCAGCGGGTTGCGGCATCTTCGGCCAGTCGGCAGCGAATACGTTTGGGAAAAATCGTCTTAAACAGTTCCTCTTCGAGGCCGAGTGCCGCCAGGACTTCCTTGACGCCCGCCTCGGGGCCCGGCTGCGGCTGCAATTCAACCACTAATTCGCCCGACGCAGCATCCAACGACATTTGCAAAACCGCTCGGCGGACATCGACAGACTTGCCCGACGATTTGCTCTTCACTTTAGAAATCTGCAACGACGTTTCGGCCAAAAAGGCCGTAATTCGGGTGGCCGTTCGCTCACGAAACTCCGCCGGAATCGTCATATGAAATATCGACGACGCGAGTTGGGCCTTTTTTTCGCCGTCGTGGAGCAAACGGGCCGAATGAAAATGCAGGCCTTCGAGCGTATGTTGATTCAACTGGGCGAGCAGAGAATCGGCCTCAATCGGATCGGCTGCGTCGTTCATTGTCAATTCGAGCACTTCGTCAACGCTTTCAAATCCGAGGGCGAGTGCGCAGGGAAAACTCATCCGCAACTTGGGATGAAATCCGCAACTCATTGCAATCGGCAACCTCGCGCGTCGGAACAGTGACTCAAGCGTTCGGAGTAAGTCGATGTGTCCGATGAACTTGAGTCGATCTAATTTGCTGAATCGAATGCGAAAGCGTTGTTGTGGCACGGCGTGATTATTATCTTGGCGGATCGACGGCGATTGGTGTTCCGTGTTGTTCTTGCTATAGTATACAGGATTTCTGTCGGATGTGAGGAGAAAGACCCTTTTGCGACACGGGTGTCAAAGGTGGAGCGCACGCACACTCGCTCCCAGTTGACATTCCTGCGTTAACATGCTACACTGCCTGTTATTACAATATCGTCAAACAAAAAGGAGCACCAACGCATGCAAGATTATCGCCGCAAAATGTTAAACTGGGGGGGGGGGGCAATTTAGTGAAACACGAAACGCTCACTTCCACTCGCAAACGAGGCTTCACCCTCGTCGAACTCCTCGTCGTCATTGCCATCATCGGCATGCTCGTCGCACTCCTCTTGCCCGCCGTCCAAGCCGCCCGCGAAGCCGCAAGACGCATGCAATGCACCAACCAACTCAAGCAAATCACGCTTGCCACACACAATTTCCACGATACCCATAACCGCTTTCCCGCATCGGCCTTCGACCCGATCGTACTTGCAAGCGAATTGATCCGCGTTGGTTTTCTGCCGCTCCTTCTCCCGCAAATCGAACAAAATGCTCTGTACGATGCCTTAATCGGCACGAAGCACTTCGGAGGTCACGGGAATGACGCAGTATACGGCTGGGAAATGGGGCAGCGAGTCGCAGCCAGAACTCCGGTTGCGGTTCTCCTTTGCCCTTCGGATGGAAACACGACTTCCAACCGAACTGATACCACGATGGCCTACACAAGTTATCGCGGCTCCCGCGGCGATTTGGCTGGAAGAGATGCGACGAACGTTTTCCTTGCTCCTACTTATACCGGTGGGGAACTGGACAGAAACGCTGAAAACACCATTAATTATTTCGGTTCTCGTAACCATCTCAACATGCCTCGTAGTTGGTTACGCGTGGGAAGCCGACCGGGCACCTTCACCGTGATTTCCAGCGGAACCAGCAATACCATCGCATTCAGCGAGGGAATTATTTTCAGCAATTCGCGAACCAACCGCTACAAAGAAAACCTGGCTGGCAGCATTCCTGCACACTTCAACCGTCCGCCTCAACTATGCTTAAACGCAAGAGGCTCCGGTGGGATGTTCAGAGACCCGAATCAGGACAACTGGGTCGATGATCATTGGGGAGGCCGACGCGCTTGGGAAAGTTATGCTGGCGCATCTATGTTTTTCACCTTGCTTCCGCCGAACAGCCCCAGTTGCGGGGAAGGTTGGGATTACGCTTGGATGTCCGCATCGAGTCGGCATCCCGGCGGAGTGGGCGTGTCCTTCCATGACGGAAGCGTACGCTTTGTTACGGACTCGGTGAACGTCCAAAACTTGCACCGACACTATCCGTTCCAAGGTTCGCTTCCTGAAACGCCGGGCGACAACCCGTTGTCGATGCCGACGGATGAAAACGGGACGTTCAGTTACGGCGTTTGGGCCGAACTCGGTGCCGTGAACAGTACCCAAAGCGTTTCGCTGTGATGGATATTAACAGCGTCCGGGGTGGTCGCATTGGCAAAAGGTAGGATGCCGACCGCCGGGCGGCATCGTCGGCGCAAGCCGACTTGAAGGTTCAATGTGCGGAGTACCGCACGCAGCCGCCCGGCGGTCGGCTGCCTACCTTTACGTAGCCTACCCTAATGCGAAACTTGCAGTTGCCCCGGATTCCTCAACCTAACATAACCTTTTAACCCATATCAACTTATGCGTATCACACTCATTATTGCAATTTTATTAGTTCCGTTTTTTGCCGGCTGCGGCGGACAAGACAATCCCTTCGGGACGGTTTACGTCGAAGGAACGGTAACATTTGACGGCCAGCCGATTGACGGCGTCAGCATTACATTGATTCCTCGCGATGAGGGAGAACAACTGTCGGCGGGCGGTGTAACCGATGCCAACGGCAAATTCACGGTTACGGCAGGCGGTTCGCCGGCGGGCAGCGGGGCGAGGCCGGGAATGTATGATGTGACGTTCTCTAAAATTTCGATACCACGGGGAGCATCCCCGGAAGAGGACATGATGATGTATGGTGGTCGCAGACCGCCGACGACGTTTCATATACCGGAGCGGTACGGCAACGTTCGCACATCGGGTCTGGAGCCGATTGTGGTTGATACAAATCGGCGGAATAACGTGTTTAATTTTGCGTTGACGTCGGAGTAGGGATTTTGGCGGGCGAGGCTCTTGCACACACCCCCTTACACATCCCAACTCATTCCTCCGGCAGGCTTGTCCGGCGGAGGGGCCGACGGCTTCGATGCCGGTCGGCCAAATGATGATGTCGTTATGCCCGATGGCTTCGCCGGTGCCTTCGGAACAACAGGTGCCGATGATGTATCCGTCGATAAATCCAACCGGGCCGAAGAGTCGCCGTCCAACGATGTGCCGAATTTTTCGCAGACCAACCGCCAAGTCTCACGCTCCGAATTCAAAACGCGAAGTGCATCATCCAATTTTTTCGGGTCGTGCGTCATTCCGCCTTCGGCCAAGCAGCGGAAGATGAAAACGTAGATGGATGCAATTTTCCCTGCCAATTCGGGATTGCCTTCCTTATCGACGGACGACAGGATTTCCGCAACGATGTCTTGGGCAAGGGAAAGCGATTCGAAACCGGCTTCGAATCGTTCTTCTTCCCAGGCTTTTTTGGTGCGATGGATATTTTTAATGGCGGCTTCGACGAGCATAAGTTGCAATTTTTGCGGCGTTGCCGTATGCACTTCGGCCTGTAAGTAGTTTTGTCGGGCTGCTAAGTTTTGCATAATGTTTTTGAGGAGTTAGAATGCTCCTTTCCCTCTATTTTTCTCCAATTTTTCGCTTCCTGTTACGATATTCTAACTTCTGGCTCCATTTTTTTTCGGTCGATTGATCATTTCTTCGCCGAGATAGGCGGGAATTTCGGGATGCTCCATCGCAAAGGCGAATTTTTCTTGCGACCAGGCTTCAAAGTGCAGCATCACATCGGCCGGCATCAACGTTGCCTGCTCCAATTTTTCTGCATATTCCCTCGTCAACGGAATCTCAAAGCGAATCAGTTGCTCAACCGTTTCAAGAGGAAGTTCCATACGCCTGGCCAATTCCGCAACATCAATCCCCATCTCGGATATTTTTTCGTCGATCATTTCACCGACCGGCAAAATGGTGATGTATTTCGGCGAGTGCGATAGGCGTTTCGGCACACGCGATTTTGGTTTGCTTAGTGTCGTACTCATCTTGTGTTTCCGGTTAATGGTAATCTTCAATTTCAATGTTTTCGACGGCGGTTACTCGCGACCAATCGAGTCCGCCGTCCGGCTTGGTCGGTCGGGGATTGTCCGCAGGGGTAAAAATCAGCCGATTCCGTCCCAGCAAACTGCAAGCGAGTTGCCCCTTGCGGTCGCCTTTGAGTTCATGCCAATTCCCCGGCAGCATTCGCAGGTCTTCGAGGCATCGGGCACCACGCATTTGACTCAATCTTGTTTCCAAAATCCTCGCACCCGACTTCCCCAATTCCTTTCGGGCGGCCTTGTCATCGGTGCAAATCCTTCGGATTCTGCTATTCGCATACGAAATATCCATGTTCCATTATCCCGTTTTGCGTCCAAAATGCAAGCAAATTCGCCGCGACTAACCGTTGCTGCTATTCGCAGCCCACGCACTCGACAAATTCCCCACCGCACTCATGTCCGACGTCATTCTTGCCATCGCTTGCTCCATCGCGTAAAATTGCTTCAAATACATCTGACGCTTCCACTCCAGCCGCTCATTCATAAAGGCAATCCGCTGGTCGTTCTGCGAAATCGACCGATCCAGGGAATCAATTCTCGCCGTCGTCTTGCCCATAATGCTTCCATCCGCCGAACCCACCAATGTATCGCTGACATCTGTAAATTTTTGTGCCCAACCCGTCTTGATCGTTATCGTGTTGCCGTTGTTGTCCCGGATTTCCTGCTCCTGAAAGAAGAATTTTTGCACGGCTTCTGGATCCCGATCCCAGGCCGCCTGGAACTTGTCCTCGTCGAATGCCAACATTCCCGTTTGCAATCCGCTCGCGCCCGATTCGATGTCATCGAGATTTCCCCGAATCGTGATGCCCAAATCCGCCAGCGTCCGAATTCCCGGCACGCCCGTAATCGTTTGCATCAGAATCCGCGTCAAATCCCGGTCAAAAGCCTTCGCTTCGGCACTGTTCCAGAGAATACCGCCGTCTTCCATGACCTGAATGTTCCCATCCGAGTCTACCGAGTAGGTCATCATCAGGTTCAGGTTTTCCCGATACCGATTGTAGTTTTCGACGAATTGCTCCAACGAGACCTTCACATCCAAACTGGAACTGGCACTGGTGATCGTAACCGGCGTATTCGATGTCCCGTTGATCGTCATATCAATTCCCTCGACGATTCCCTGGAATGAATTCGTGCTGGATGTCAAAATCAAACTGTTTGCCGTATTGGAATCGCCGTAAATCATTTTGGCGTCCTTCGCTTCGGTCATCGTTACCGTGGAGAGGCCGAGTGCGGACAGGTCGATATTGAAGGCACTGGCTTCGCCGGTCGTTTTGCTCGAAACCGAAAGCCGGAATGGAGCACTCGAACCATCATTCACGATGGATGCCGCATAGTTGGAATCCAATGCGTTGATTTTGTCCCGAACGTCATTCAGGCTATCGGTCGCGACAATTTCGATGCGGTGCGTTTCGGATGTGGTAATGATACCCCTGCCGAGTTCATCCCTTTGCGACGGGCTGACGGAGCCGGCAATGCCGAGACTTGCGGCAAATTGGGAATTGGTCGTCGAGTCGTAAATCGAAAACGTTCCCGTCCCGCCGCCGAGTTCTTCGATCATAATCCCATCGCCGGTCTGGTTCAGCGATGCGCGAATTGCCAGATTCTGCCGGTTGATCGCATTGATAATATCGCCGACGGTTCGGTGTCTTTCCGGGTCGATGATAATCGTTCTGACATCAGGGACCATCGGTCGGGCATTGCGTTCGGCCGAATTCGGGTTGGGAATCATCGTGCTGCTGTCCACGATGGAGAATGCCCCGTTGGTCATATTGACTCCAGCACCGCCGTTGAGTTCGGAAAGCGGTGTGGTGAAGGAAACGACCTGCCGGTTTAGACTCGTTCCGCTGACTCGGGAATTGGCCTCGTCGATATTCAGGCCGAAATTCGAGGCAATCCGCGGGTTGATCGCGGCGGCAAACGTTTGTCCAGGAAAGTGCGTTACGCCCATCTGGGCACCGGGTACGCCTTCGGCAATTCTTGTTTCGGCCCCGCTGGCCGCATCGATCAAGGCCAAAGCGGAAGTGCCCGCCGGGAACGTGACCATCGGCGGGGTATGCGACTGGTGTGCATCGGGTAATCGGTCCCATAAATCCACAATTTGCGTGTTGATGGACTCGCGGAGCAAGGTATCTCGAACATTATCGTCGGTCTCGGCAGCGATTTCCGGCGATATGTAGAACGTAAACTTGTTGTTCGCAAAAACGGGGTCTTCGGTCGTCGTGAAGGCGAACGAAAACCCATTCATGAGGTTGGTATCCTGAAATGTCAACTTGGCCAAACCATCGCCGCCGGATATTCCATCCAGCGGCGGGATTTCCGGCAGCACGAGGTCTTCGACGACGTCCCGGAAAATCAGGTTATGCGAAGAGGAACCCGTCGTATCGACGATTTCCAGGCCGGTTTTCATGTCGTTGATTCGGACCGTAATGCCGACGCGTTCCTCGGCCGCGACTGTTGCATTGTGGTCGGCAATTTTTTGGTTGTACAGCGAGACCGCTTGCCCCAGCGTTTGCATGGACTTGATGTCTTCGTAGGAAAAGTTGAGTGCGGCTTTGTTGCCCGACCGGTCTTGGATTTCGACGGCTCCCGGTACGGACGGGTTGACTCCGTACTCCCCGGCCAGGCCGCTACCGGCATTGAGCGAGGACATCAAGACGGTATCCAACCCGCCGAGCAGGTTCCGCGTTTGGATGACATTCGATTGAACCTTCCCGCCGTGCGATACCGTTTGAATCTCGATGGCTCGGGTCTCAAATTCGCGGGTGATCTCGAGTCCCGTGGTGCTCATTCGGGTTTCGGCAACGGTTACCGCCAGTTGGTTGGAGTTGGTTCCGCCGCTGATACCCAAAAGGTCAGGCAGATTGGACTCTCCGAATAGCAATACGCCATCATCGTCCGTACGGCTGAACGTTTGCACATTCCAGGGGTAATCCGGGCCATCCCCCGCGAAGTGCGCTGGGTTGGTATAATCCGTGAAGGTGAGCCTACCCCCGCTGACATCAACCCGTATGGAGACTTCCCCATCAATTTTGTCATTGAACAGTTGCGCAATGCTGTCAACATCCGTCAGGGCATCTAAATCTGCATCCGTAATTTCAAACTCAACGACATTACCGGCTCGGTCCGTAAATCGGATTCCGCCGGGTGTGGCGATCGGGCCTGTTCCCGTGAGCCCAGGCCCAGGATCCGGGTTCGTGGTAAACGCGGTAAACACGGTCATTTCCGTTGCGGTATCCAATTTGAATTTTTCGGCGAAATCGCCGCTCAAATCGAAAATCTGCACCGAGCCAAAGACCGGCGGGGGAATATCCGGGTCATCTGGGTCGTATTCGTATAGAGGTGCGGAGGTAAATGAACTATCGGTAAAAATGAGGCCGTTTTCCGCCCCGTTCACGCGGGCTTGAACGCTAAATGCCACCGTTGTCCCCGGGTCTGCGTCCGGGTCCGTGCTGGGTACTCTCAATTTCCCATTAAACAGGTCTGCCAATCCCTGCATCGACGTGATGCCGTCCAATTCCGCTTGGTCGATTGAAATATCGAGCGTATCCCCCAGCATATTAGTAAAACTAATATCGCCCGGCGTGATATTGAGGTCAGCCAGGGCATCCTGGACAGGGGTTGCCTGCGAAGTGTTCAATCCCAGCCGGGTGGCAATGTTCCCGCTAATGTCGAAAATGCGTGCGAAACTGGTCGTCCCATTCGATTCGATCGTAAACGTGACGGCATTTTCATCATCATTGAGCCCGATGATGATGCTGCCTTCGACATCCGTTCCCGTAAGTTTTTCCCTGAACAGTTTTTCCAGATCCTCTGCCGTCTTGATGTCGTCCAATTCTTCCCGGGAGATTTCAATGTCGGCAAAATTTCCGGCATTGTCCCAAAACCGCATCGTGCCTGGTATCGCCCCGACCAGTGCCGTAACGCCTTCCGTGGTGTTCATGCCGGTCAATCCCAGCCGCGAGGCTAAATCGAAATTGAGGTCTTCGATTGTGGTCGTGCCCGGCCCGTCCGACCGGTCAACGAGGCTGAATCCGTCGGCGGTACTGTTGACGCTCAAGGTAATATCCGCTCCGGCTTCGCTCAATTTGCTGTTGAACCTGCCGGCAATGACGGCCAGGGCCAGGGCGTTCGTCCCATATGCTCGCTGTGCCCCCATCGCTTCAAAGTCCAACAGGTCTTCCCGGGTGATTTCGATGACATGCCGCTCGCCCGCCTTGTTCGTAAAGGCAACTTCCACCGGATTGACCACCTGCACGCGAGCAAGCAGGTCGGAGAACATCGTGGTTTGCGTGGTCATGCCCCGATTATTGCTGTCGGCCAGCCCGAGCATGTGAAGAATCGGGTTGTTGGTGACTCCTTGCATGATTGCGGTATACCCGGTGCCAACCGTGTTGTCTTCGATGACGATGCCTTTCCCATCATCGCTGATTCGGGCGCTAATTTTCCCGGCAGCCCCGCCGGTATCCAAGGAATTATTGATGGTATTGAGCAAATCGCCGACGGTGATTTCGCGGATGTTGTTCGGCGCGCCCGCTTGCCGTTCGGCTTCCGTGGTCATGCGGAAGAAATCGACGTTGACCCGCGAACCATCCCGACAGAGTACGGCAAGATCAATCGCAATATCGTCGAAGACGAGTCCCTGTCCATCATTGAGGAGGGAAAGGCTCATGCGTTCGCCGAGTCGCCAGATGGTATTTCCGCGGAGCACCCCATCCGCGTCGACGGCCACGCCGTTCCCGATGAGCCCGAGCGAAGCGGCCGTTGAACCGCCGGAAACTTCCTGGACGATCATATCGCTGGTTCCGCCGCTCACATCGCGGAGGATGATATGGTCATTTTTCAGTTCGGCAACGATGTCGATGTCATGATTTTCGTTGATGGCATTGATGACATCGCGGACGGTCATAGCCTGCCGGAGGTCGATATTTGCCCGAACGCCGTTCCCGTCGATGAGGCGGATGGTGCCTTTTTCGACACCCATCCCGCCGTTGAGGTCTTTGAGTTCGATGTCATTTTCGACGGACCAGCCCTTCCCGATGGTGATGGTTCCGGTTTTCCCGAGCGGTTCGGAAGCACTGGCAACGCCCTGGGCGACGCTTTGCTGGGCGGATGCCATTTGGAGGGGGGTGAAGGTGTAACTGCCGATGGGCGGATTCCCGGTCCGGGAGACGCTAATGAGGTCGGGATTGTTGCTGGTCGCCTCGGTCATGCGGAAGGGCGTGACGTTATTGAGCCTACGGATCATGTAGGAGGACGTCAGGAAGAGGGCCATCAGGTCGGTGAGGGCATTGGCTTCGGCGGCGAGCCGGTCGGTGCGTGCTTGCAGGTTCTCCATCGGAATGGAGTCGATGCGCACGAGTTGATCCACGAGTTCAACGAAGTTGATCCCGGAGATGAGTCCGACGTTGAGTTGTAATCCTGTCATGGCGTAATCGGGGGGTTAGCGCACTGAGTCAATATCGGCATAATGCGTGCAAAAGTTCCGTTTATTTGCTTGAGCGGAACCTAGGCATCATGGGGATTATAGGGGAGTAAAGCGGGGAAATCTAGCAAAAACGGGGGATTTCGGCAAAAATCGCAAACCGGTGCCGGTATAATCGACACATTCGGCACGAAATGCACTCGCACGCACACAAACAAGCGCAAGAGCCGGGGGCGTTAGCCCCCGGGTGAGTCTATCAAAGAATATCATATGTCGAACCCGGGGGCTAACGCCCCCGGCTCTTGCGCGCACAATTCTTGCACTCTGGGCAATTTGGCAAAAATGTTAAAAACAGGTAAATTGCGGAAAAGATTCGTGCCGATAGAAAAGTTGCCGGACATTGCCCAAATTACGTACGCCATCTGCTTTAACAGATACGTCAAAATAGGAGAATACCAATGAAAACCAAAGGACTTTCTATTACTGTAATCGCTTTTGCCCTCGTTGCCGTCTGCGCCGTCGTTGCCGCGTGCCTCCTGACCGGCGGTATTTTTATTGAATCAAAACCCATCTCGACGGAAAATCAATTTCAGGCCATCACACGCACCAATGCCGATGCGTCCCAAAGCCTTATCTCGCTCATCGAACGGCAACAACGCCTCGCGGAAGAAACCCTCAAAACGCAAATCGACCAAAACCTGCAAATCAGCCTGCAATCGCTGACAAACAAAGTCCGCGGCGATTTCGAGACCTACATTAACATGTCGCAGCAGTTGGCCCTGACGAGTGCGACGGAGAAATTGAACCTTGACCGAAAGCAACGCAACGGCGACAGCGAAGCGATTTGGCCGAGTCGGCAACCGTTCCAAGTGCAGTATGTGTTGGTGAGCGATCCGAAAGATACGGAGATGTTCATTGTAGCCGTATCGGAGTTGCCTGACTATAGCCTTGCGCAATCGCCGCCCATTTTCACGCTGGATGACCGCATCACGCCGGAAATCCTGGCCGGTTTGGAGCAAACAATCGCGGATTTGGAAGCGTTGGGGGAAGAATCCGGGAACTTCGCGTCCGACGAAGCCGAATTCCCCGTTCCCGACTCTTTGGAGAAGTTGGAAGACATTGCCGATGCCGACGATGCCGATGCCGACATTGCCGTTGATGCCGTAGACGCCGTCGACGCCGTCGAGCCGAGTGCCGAGGAACTCGAGACACGGGAATTCCTCAAAGACCTTACTTTCCAGATTGTCCAGCAGAACCGCGATGTCGCGTCCGCCTGGCTCTGCTGGGAACCGAAAGCCTTCAGTCTCTATGCCGTCGATCGGTTCTCCGCCCTGAGCCGACGAGCAGGCACCGCACTCATCGCAACGGATGAATTCCCTAATCCCGATACCGCACCGGCCTATATCAATGCAATCCAAGCAGGCCGAACCGTCATTTCCGAACCCAACCGCCAAGGCGGAGTGCATGTCATTTCCATATCGACGCCGATTCGGCACCGTTTTCAGTCGCTGGGAGTGAGCGGAATTGACATTCAAACGGACACGCTCTCCGAATCGCTTCGGGAAGTTCTCCGCGGAAATCCGCTTCTCCAAAACGGCATACAAACCGGCGGGCGTGCCTATCTGCTTTCGCCCGAAGGACAAATCGCGGCATCCAGCGACCCGAATGCCATCATCGGAAGCCGAAACGTCCCCGTCGATGGCCGAACCGAAACATCGCTCGAATCGCAATTCTCGCTGCTCGGGCAACGCTGGGAAATCCGGCTCGTCATGCCGAAAAATGTTGCCGACGGTTCGATGCGGCGTTTTCAAGACCGTGCGATGGAGCAAACGCAACTCGTACAAAAGAACAGCACTGATTTTACACGAGCCCTGACCGATTTGCAACAGGGTCTGCTCAAAGACGAGACGGCACAACTCCGCTCGCTGGATGGCCGTTACCGATATACGCTGATTACCGTGCTCGCGTCGATCTTCGTGGTCGCATACATTTGGCAGCGTTCGCTGACGAAGCAATCGCAATACGAGATACACATTCGGGAACAGATTCTCGAATCGCTGGCCTCGCCGATATTGCTGTATGACGAAGATACCCGGAAATCCATACAAAACAAAGCCGCCAGGGATCGGAACATCGACGTCATCGACTCCTCCATCAAAGCCCTGGGCAAACGATCGAGCAATGTGGAGAAGGAGAAAATCGCAGACGGGCTCTACGAAGTCCGAACGAGCAGGCTGACGGATGCGAAACAGCGTGATGTCGGCGTGATGCAAGTCTTTACGGACATCACGCTCCAAACGACCATCCAGAATCAGTTGCACGAAGCGGAACAGATTGTCAAGCAAGCGCAGCATGAAACCGAGGGGATCGTCTCGGCGACCAATTCCCTGCAGCAGGGAATGCAGCAATCATCCGGCCAAATCAGCGAAGTTACGGAACGCATCGCCCGAACGAACGAATTGACGGAATCAAACGGCAAAAACGCCTCGGAAGCAAGCCGATTCACAAAAGATGCCGTCAATGCCGCTTCAAATGGGCAAAAACAAATGAGCGATATGGTCGGCTCGATGAATGACATTTGCAAAATGTCGGAGCAAATGAAAAAGGTCATCAAAACGATTGACGAAATTGCATTCCAAACGAATCTGCTGGCCTTGAATGCGGCAGTCGAAGCGGCTCGGGCGGGAACGCACGGAAAAGGATTTGCGGTGGTTGCCGAAGAAGTCCGCAATTTGGCATCGCGAAGTGCGAAAGCGGCAAAGGAGACGGCAACGCTCATCGAATCGAGTAATACGCAGATCCTTGGCGGAGCGAGTATCGCGAATCAGACGGCAGCGGCATTGGATGAGATTACGCATTTGATCGACGGTGCCACAAAACTGGTTTCGCAGATTGAAGCGACATCGACGGAGCAGTTATCGCAAATGCAGGGGATTTCGCAGGGGTTGGGTCAAGCGTCGGGCTTGGTGCATCGGAGCGGGCAGGAAGCGAGCGATGCGGCATCGGCCTCGCAGCAGTTGGCGGAGAGCATCCAGCGGTTGGGAGCGTGCTGTCGCGTGTAGTTTCCCGTACTCGCCCTCACGCCTCAATCAATTCCGCAATCAAATCCACACACCGGTCGGTCTGCTCATCCGTTCCCACACTGATCCGCAGGCCGTCGCCCCAGCCGGGATAGTCCATATAACGAACCAAAATGCCGTTTTGCTTCAAATGTTCGTAAATCGGCTTGACCGGCCTATCTCCGCGGGTATTCCACGTAAAATTGGCATACGACTGCGGCACATCGAAGCCGATCGCACGCATTCGCTGCGTCAGCCGTTCTTTCGTGGCCAGGATTTTACGCCGGTTTTCAACAAGCCAGTCCTCATCGGCAATCGCCGCCGCCGCTGCCGCGATCGACAACGCATCGCAATTATACGAATCCTTGACCTTCATCATCTGCTCGACGAGATGCGGCGACGCTACGAGGTATCCGAACCGCAAGCCCGCCAAGGAGTATGCCTTGCTCAACGTTCGGCACACGATCAACTTCTCGCACTTCGCAACCAAGTCGATGCAGTGCTCATCGGCAAACTCGGCGTATGCCTCATCCACGACGAGCGGGCAGGGCAGGTTTTCGGCAATCTCCAAAATCCGCTGTTTCGATATGACCGTGCCTGACGGAGAGTTCGGATTCGGCAAAAAGGCCAACCGGAGATGCCGATTGCCCGTAAAGAACTCATCCGGCAACGACCAATCCGGCCGGAAGGGGATGAGTTCGCTTTGGGCTCCTTGGATTTCGGCAAGCGTGCGATAGAGGATGTAAGTCGGGTAGGGCAGGCGAAGGGTTTCGCCGCTGTCGACGAACGTTCGGGTCAGAATGGTCAGCAGGTCATCGCTTCCGTTGCCGCAAAGAACGGATTGGGGATCAATCCGGTACTTCCGAGCAACGGCATCGCGAACGGCGGTCGCGACGGGATCGGGATAGCGTGCAAGGCCGGTTTGAGCGGCATGTCGAATGGCCGCATAGACTTTTTCGGAGGCGCGGTAGGGATTCTCGTTGGTATTCAGTTTAACGGCTTCACTGGTTTTGGGTTGTTCGCCGGGAACGTAGCCGGCCATCGCGGCGATATTCGCCCTCACGAGACGTGTCATGTTTGTTATTATAGCATACTCCCCCCCCCAAGCGAACAGGCCGACTGCAAGTTTCACAAAAGGTAGGTTGCCGACCGCCGGGCGGCAACTGCGGCGAATTGGTAGGCAGTCGACCGCCGGGCGACTGCGTCGGCGCAGCCGACCGTTTTACGAGTCAGTGCGGAGTACCGCACGCAGCCGCCCGGCGGTCGGCTGCCTACCTTCCCTAATGCGCGAACGCGCCCCCCTCCGAAATCAATCTTGTTTTTCTCCTGGCGATTGGTATAATCACTGCGGATGTCACTCGGGCACGCTCGGTTGCTGTCCCTTGAACATCCGCCAATTACGCCCGTCAATACACATGAGCATTCAATTAGTCGTTGCATCAGGAAATCGCGCAGGTCAGGTTATTCCTATCGCTGGCGAACGCTTTGTCATCGGCCGGGCAGATGATTGCAATCTCAAGCCGCGAAGCGAACTGATCAGCCGCTATCATTGCGAAGTCGCCCTCAGGGATGGAACTGCATTCGTGCGTGATATGGGCAGCAAAAACGGTGTTTTTCTCAACGATGAGCGGATTTCGGAAACCCATGAACTCAAAAACGGCGACAAATTGGCAATAGGCCCCCTTGAGTTTTTCGTTCACATGCCCGTCGTGCCGAAGCCTCAAAAAACGGCAAAAGTCAAATCCGTCAGCGATGCCGTCGCACGAACGGTCGCCATCCAAAGCGAAAATACCCAGAAAAATAGTGAAGAATCGATTGCCGACTGGCTTCTCGCGGCGGGCGAAAGCGGGGATGAACTCGAAACACGGACGATTGATGCGTCGGAGTTGATGGCACATTTGCGGACGCAATCGGAAAGTGCGGCACAGGAGCGGGAGCGTGAAGGAGATGAGTCCAGTACGGGACTTCGATCGGGTCCGCCGCCATCGAGTCGCGATGCGGCATCCGAACTCCTGCGAAAGTTCTTCAAAGGCGGAAAGTGACGCACCCGCCCGGCGGTCGGGTGCCTACCTTAGCGGTCCGGCTTGTTTCTCTACCATCACGTTCTGGTCGTGTAAATTAACAAGAATCACCGCCCCTTCTCCGCATCGAGGGCTTCCTGAATATGTTCAGGCAAGCGGATGCCTTCCATACGTCCGTGCTTGTAGTTCCACGTCGATTGGATGTTTTCGAGGGTGAGACCAGGAAAACTAGAATTCAAAATCACCGAATTGGTCAAGTCAATTTTTGCCGATCCTGGGTCCGACCCTATTCCTCGAAATTGCTCAAACCGGCAATCTATGAATACCATATTCGAGAAATCAATAACGTGCTCAGGCCAAGAACCACGAAACGTCACCCCCTTAATAATCCCTTTCTTGAAATCCTTCGTTGCTAACAGTTGCTCAATTGAAAAATGTGAGTCGAAGTCAAATGTTGTTCCCTCAATTATTGCGTCTGAGTAATCACTTGCAACGAAACCGGAAAAATGAGCATAACGCAAGTCGAATCCCGAAAAATCAATTTTCTGAGTAGTCAACATGGCATAGGGGTTAGTGGCACCGGTCCTCCATCCGACGAGATTTTTTGCCTTGTAACTGGCCGTCGAGAGCAACTGGTCGGCTGTAAGTGGTATAAAAGAATTGTTAATCCAAGCATCTTGGAAATTGTTGTATTTTCTAATGACGGCACCATGGAAATCATTGCCCACAATAATCGACTCGTCTGTTCTCGACATTTCAACATTATAAAACACTGTTTCTGAAAAATCACTGTCTATAAATACGTAATCCCGAAAACTGACATTATATAACCGACTTCGCGAAAAGTTGACATTTTTCACAAACTCTCCTACATCACTCATCCCAGAATCTTGGTGTATTCCATAAAAAATTTTCCCCGAAATGTCTATACCATCTTTGAATGCGATTTCTCTATCACCGGCAAAGCGAGATATTTCCTCTGCTCTATGGATTCCAGATTCCCTATAAACTTCGGGCAACATAGAGAGACGATCAGCACGCTGTGCCAGAGCTGGCTCAAAAACAGTAAGACAGCAAAAAAATGTCACACTAACAAAGCAGACGATTCTGTACATTTGCGGGGATACTTTGACCTACTCAAGGAACACCGTGGGAACAAGAACGTTCCCACGGCGAAAAGCCGATTATAGCACAAATTTTGCTGCCGTAAAGACCACCGCGCTGCCCCAGTGAGACTGGAGGTAGAAGTGCCCGTCGCGAAGTTTGTCGGTAGTAAAACCATTCTCTTCATAACGTTTCTGATTTTTGAGGAATACCGTCAATCGCCCTGATGTTTTTACCCACCCAATCTTCATGTTGAAATTGTTACCGGAGCAATTATTGAAGTTGTTTTTGAGTGCGTCCTGTCTGACGGCAAGACTGCCTGTGATTTTGAACAACGTTGCAACTCCTGTCCCGATTGTACATCAATTTCCTCGTTTGTCAAATCAGATTTTGCAACCGTTCACAGTTTTTGAAAAACGAGTTTTCGACACCCTCAAGCACGTATGTCTCCCATTTTATTGCCAATTATCAAATTTTCCGAAAAAATAGGTGGGTTGCGTGGTTCAGGAAGACACAAAACAAGTGTTCATCAAAAACTGTGGAAAGTTGTGAATTGTTTAGGGGCCACACTCACACGCCCAATCAAAACTTATACCGTCTGACCATTTTTCTTGAGCCTGTCCTACAGGAATCGACAGACCGATGAAAGGAACTGTAACATTAACGACGATTCCGCTGGAGCCGTATGCAGCACCGAACCCAATGAATATCGTCACACGCGTTGTATTGTCGTGATATTGCATTGTTCCTTTGACATGCGAGGATATGTAAGCTCCGCTGCCATGATTTTCCCTCGCTTGAGTGGTAATTTTCCCTTGTGAGTCACAACTTACTGCCATTGTTATCGTTGCGTTAGCAGACTCTGTCCCATTACTCAAAACAGCAATCCAGAAATACGCAGACGTAACTTTTGCCGTAACCGACTCGTGGCCAGCATTCGCTTCAGAATTCGCATACCAATTTCTGCTAACAGGAAAACTTGCAACCTTTCTCCTATCACCAGAGTCATTTTTATGCCGTGTGTCTGACGACTTAAGTCTCGGTCTGTAACGGGCCAGCCCAAAAGGATCACGGAAAAACGTTAGGAAGTTTTGAACGTACCTGAATAAATTTCCATCGTTCCCCATAAACCCGATGGGATCCTCGCTGATCCATCTTCCGACATTTGGATCATACCAGCGGTTGATATTCCACTGCAAGCCGGTTGCATCATCGAACATCTTGGCCGTATAGCGGAACGGCAACTTTTCGCCCGTTGATGAATGTAGCGTATAATTGCAGTGAATTATTTTTGCAACATTCGCATTCATGCACTACAGATTGTATACCATTAACTTTTCTTTTGTCGTTTATGACATCAAATAAAAAATGCTCTCCATAGAGAAATTTAAATAGACTACGATCTTCGTCAGGCAACGCTGAGTGTTCACGTGTGAAGCATCGCAAACATTCTGATAGAACAACATGATCTCCCGCTTTGTCAACACGAGGTGTTTTCGAGATATATACAACGAAAATTGCGATTATAATAGTAATCGCAATAGTTATAGTAATCGCAGTGCGTTTAAACATGAGTGTGTTCATTTGAAAAGTTGCTGCATTAGAAATCTTTTATTATCTCCACTCGCTGTATTGTTCGGCACCAATCGCCGAACAATACAGCCATCCACGAAACAATCCCTGCTAGTACCCCGCCAAGTTCTAATTTGTGCACCTTTTCGCGTCGCGAGGAGCACGATTTAGCCGAAAGGAACGCGAAACATGCCCCACAAAACTAAGTTTGTTCATGTAATCAGCAAAAATCTATGTAAGGACCCACTCATAAATAATCTGGCGAATTACACACTTGCACAAAAAGTTGATTTCAGTTCGAAAAAAAACCACACGGTGAGATTGTAGCAAAACACCACTTTTTGTCAATGCCAATTCCGGCACATCTTATTTCTACGGAAGACCTAAGTTCCTACATCATCCATGCTGCACCATAAACTATTGAGTTTTGCAGTTTTCACAATCAATTATCCCTTGAAAACAAGGACTATCCGATGTCAAAAAACGTAAAACTCAATGGCGTTCGTTCAGTTTGGAAGAATCTCGCAAGCGGTTCGGCATAGATTGAGTTCGGGCTTGTGCCCCGCGATATTCTTTTCGCAAGTCGAGTAGGCAAGGGACAGCGTGATTGACGGTTTCGGCATAACTCTGTGTCCAGATTTCTCTTTCCGTGTCTCAATAGCCGCATACCATTTTCAGGTTG
>WRKP01000020.1 GCA_009778035.1 Planctomycetaceae bacterium | reverse complement strand
TGGCAGTCGGGGCCGGAGAGATAAGGCTCCCGACTGCGTCGCCCGCCTCCCTGGCCGCCTCTGTCCAGGCCGAAAATGCCGATTCCAGCGTCCGGGCGATGGATTTGAGGCTGGAATCGACGGATTGAAGGGCGTCTGACCATGCATCTTGGGATGGTGACCATACATGGTGGGCTGGTGAGCATGCATCTTGGGATGGTGAGCATGCATGGTGGGATGGTGACCATGCCGGTTGGGATGGTGAGCATGCATCTTGGGATGGTGGCCGTACCGGTTGGGATGCGAGGCGGAAGAGCACCTTGCCGAGTTCGTCGAGGCGGACGATGAGGCCGTGCTCGACGAATTGCTTGAGCAAATTGGAGCAGTGCGAGCGGTTGCATCCGACGGCACGGACGATTTCGCACAGTTGCATCGGTCGGCAAAACTCGGCCAGTTTTTCAAGGATGCGTTCGCCGACGTGGGAGGTTCGAACGGCGGTGCTACTCATAACGCACCTCCTTCCCCGAAGGGGGAAAAGAAAAGTGGGCGATGGGGCGGGGATCAAGAATCCCCACCGCCCATTTGCGCAGGCTAGAAACTGTTTGCCGGTTGCGAAACGTTGCTCCCCTCCGGCAGAACTCCATGCACACTACACCCCACTGGACTCGAACCAGTAACCTTCGGTTCCGTAGACCGATGCTCTATCCAATTGAGCTAGGGGTGCAACTCCAAAAAAACAATGTCCCCATTTAACCCTGACTGCCACTCTTTTGCAAGGGGGGATACCCCAAAAATCCACCCCTCCACAGAGCCGAATAATCCCTTACACTCGTTTTGGCCGTCCGGCTCGGCAGCAGCCCTTTTCCCTGCTTTTGCCGAACGCACGCAACACCTCCGGCCCCTTTCTCTGCCTACGCCACAGACTCCGCAAATGCGGCCAACGCAACCTCCGCCTGCACAAGTTCCGCAACCTGCTCCAAAAACCACGGATCAATGCCCGTCAGACCATACAACGTCTCCACATCACTGCCCAACTTGAATGCCATCGCCACCTGAAACAAACGATCTCGCGTCGGCACTGTAACCTTATGATACAACTCATCTAGCGTCGTTGGCGGATCATCAATACTAAACAACCCAAATCGCCGATTCTCCATCGAACGCAACGTCTTATGCAACGCCTCCTTAAATGTTCGGCCAATGCCCATCGCTTCGCCAACAGACTTCATCTGCACCGAAAGCGTCTCATTGCCCTCTGGAAATTTCTCAAAAGCAAATCGCGGTATCTTGACCACACAGTAGTCGATTGCAGGCTCAAAACACATATTGCTGGTCTGCGTAATGTCATTGCAGAGTTCGTCAAGCGTATATCCGACGGCAACCTTGGCGGCAACTTTGGCGATCGGAAAGCCCGTCGCTTTAGAGGCAAGAGCGGAACTGCGGCTGACGCGGGGATTCATCTCAATCACGACAAGCCTGCCCGTCTTCGGACACTGGGCAAATTGAATGTTGCAGCCCCCGGTTTCGATTCCAATCGCACGAATGATTTTCAGCGAATCGTCCCGCATTCGTTGATATTCCTTGTCGGTCATCGTAAAAATCGGCGCGACGGCAATCGAATCGCCGGTGTGTACGCCCATCGGGTCGAAATTTTCGATGGCGCACACGACGATGACATTATCGTTTTTGTCCCGCATCATTTCCATTTCGAGTTCTTTCCAACCGATGAGAGATTCTTCGATAAGGACCTCGTGAATCATACTGGCAGCGAGTCCGCCGGAGACGATGCGCTCGTATTCTTCTCTGTTATAGGCAATACCGCCGCCGGTTCCGCCGAGCGTAAAAGCAGGCCGAATGACGCAGGGAAGCCCGATTTTGCCAATGACGGCTTTGGCTTCTTCCAAACTGCGTACATTTTCGCTTCTCGGCAGGTCGATACCGGCTTTTCGCATTGTTTCGCGGAAGATTTCTCGGTTTTCGGCGCGTTCGATGACATCTTTATTGGCAACGAGCATTTCGATACCGAGTTCTTCGAGGATACCGGTTTCGGCAACTTTCATAGCGGTATTGAGAGCGGTTTGTCCTCCGAGCGTCGGCAACAGGGCATCGGGGCGTTCTTTTTTGAGGACGGCGATGACGTGTTCTGGCGTAATGGGTTCGATATAGGTTTGATCCGCTCCAACGGTATCGAATTGGATGGGATCGGTCATAATGGTAGCGGGATTGGAATTGATGAGAACGACTTCGTAGCCTTCTTCGCGGAGGGCTTTGACGGCTTGGGTACCGGAGTAATCGAATTCGCAGGCTTGTCCGATGATAATGGGACCTGCTCCAATGATGGCAATTTTTTTAATATCGGTGCGTTTTGGCATAAGGAGTAATTTTGTCCGATTACGGCGGAATTGTCAACGTCTTTGCCGGGTAACGAGCACGGAGTGATGTTTACAGAGCCCGCAGCGTCAGTTATCGCGTGCCCGCAATCACATCACGGCCCTAATATGCTTCGTAATCTTTGTACGCAACACATTTGCATCAAAAGGTTTTACCATAAAATCGCTGGCTCCAAGATTGATGGCCTCCTGAACCTTGTCCATCGTGGCCTCAGACGTTAAAAAAACAATCGGCGTCTGCTTATGAGCAGGCAAACTACGTATCTGAAGAAACAAGTCGAATCCGTTAATTAACGGCATGTTGTAATCCAACAAAAACAATTTGGGAAGCACTGTCATCCTTTCCAGACATTTTTCTAACATCTCCGGCTTCGATAAGGTATACACATTAAACTTATCCCGCAGAGCATGCTGAATAGACCGTAACATGTACGGCACATCGTCAATGGCAAGCACGCACGGCTTGTCCACATTCTTCTTGTTCAGTGTCGCAGCCTCGTTTTGCAGTTTTTCCTGATAGTCAGGATTGAGCAGAGTCTCAATGCGTTCATGCAAATAGGATGCAGAAAAAGGCTTCGTGATATAGTCAGCGGCTCCGAGAGAAAGACCGCGAATCATACTGTTTTCGTCGCTCTTGCCTGTAACAAAGATGACGGGAATGTCCTCATATCTCACATCGGCCTTTAACTTCACAATGGTCTCATAGCCGTCAAGGTGCGGCATATTGACGTCCAGCAAGATCACATCCGGGAGAATCACATCAAGCGTATCGAACATTTCCTCGGCGGAAATCGCAGTATACACGTCGTAAACATCTTGGAGTCTTTGTTCTCCCATCATTAGGCTAAATTTGCTATCATCGACGAGAATTAACTTTCTGCGAATTTTATTCAAAATCTCATCCACCATTCTTTGTTGGCCTTTCTTTTGCGTTAGTCGAACAAGTCTAATGACGATGATATTTTTAGCGGATTTCCCCGCTTTTGTCAAGGCCAGAACCCGTAATGTAAGTCAGGTATGTACTCCGCGTAAGAACAAAAGACGCTAGAGCGTATTCATTTTTGCTTTGGACAAAACATCGCCATTCCAGTGAAAGCCGGAATCCAGGCATTGCGTGCGATGCCGGTTCCTCTGGGTTCCGGCTTTCGCCGGAATGACGGAAGGTCGTCCAGGCCAACTCTGAAGATGCCCTAGCACCCCGAAATCCGGCACTAAATAACCGACGGGCCAATGCCACCGCTCTTGCGCAATATACGCGCCCGCTTTCGCACAACCGAAAAAAAGTTAGAGAAACACCTAAACCCCGCCGCTCTCTTTCGCGGCAGCGCGAAGGGCTGCAACGTCAATAATGTTGCCTTTGGACACGATTTTTACCAACTGCCAGCGTTTCAGACGCGACATCGGTCGGCTTTCAATAATCTCTACCGTATCGCCCGTTACCGACTCGTTGTTCTCATCGTGCACGTAACACACCGTACGGCGTTTCACGTATTTGCCGTACTTCGGATACTTGACCAGCCGAGAAATCTCGACTCGACGCGTCTTATTCATCTTGTCGCTCTTGACGACTCCAATCACAACTCGTTTGGGCATTGCAATTTTGTTCCTTATTCCGTGTCTTGGTTTATACGATGGTTTCTTTCCCCAATTTGCGCAACGACTTGAGCGTCAATATCCTCGCAATAAGCCGTTTGTTCTTTTTCAGTTCGCTCGGCGAGTCCAGACGCTCCATCCTCGCTTGCAAGCGAAGATGAAACAACTTCTCCTTGGCTTCCTTCAGCGTTGCCTCAAGTTGGTCAACGCTCATATCTCGTAA
Organism: Planctomycetaceae bacterium; assembly: GCA_009778035.1. Lineage (GTDB taxonomy): Bacteria > Planctomycetota > Planctomycetia > Pirellulales > Thermoguttaceae > WRKP01. The sequence goes on along the minus strand of WRKP01000020.1, from coordinate 39,836 downwards.
TTCGGCAATTTTTGTGATGCTCATAGGTCGTTTGTTACATAGTTTTGCGTTTAACAAACCGGCATTTGACGGGCATTTTGTGTGCAAGCCGATTAAAACACAATTTTGCGGTTTCTTCGGGCACGCCGGAAATTTCGTACATTACCGTACCGGGTTTTACGACGGCGGCCCAGTAATCGGGTTCGCCTTTACCCTTACCCATCCGGGTTTCGAGGGGGATCGAGGTTACGGATTTGTGCGGAAACATACGGATATACAATTTCCCTTCCGACCGCAGATATTGCTGGGCCGCAATACGGCCGGCTTCGATGGTTGCTGCACTTATCCAGCCGCCTTGAAGGGTTTGTAGTCCAAAATCTCCAAAAACAACATCGTTTCCTCGGGTCGCTTCACCTTTTATGCGACCTCTTTGGATTTTTCGATGTTTGACTCGTTTGGGCATTCGCGCCATTGTTATCGTCCTCTGTTGTTATTCAAAAATACCCGACCGCACCTCTGACGAAAGCGTGTTGGAATTATACGGCAAAAGGGCATCGAGTCAACGGGGGCGTTGCCGCTTGCGTTTTCTTGGGGGACTCTGCACGCCGCGGGCTCCGTGCTCTCACAAATAATCCTGTATCGCCTTCACGTTCACGCCGACCGTCCCCCGCTGAAATTGGATCGCCTCCACAAACGCCTTCGCCCCACGGATCGTCGTTACCAACGGAATGCCCAAACGATTCGCCGTCGTGCGAATCGAGACCTCATCGCGATGCGGATTCTTGCCCGACGGCGTGTTTATTATCCATTGCACCTTGCCGTCGATCATACGATCCAAGATGTTAGGCCGTTCCCCCGTCGCTATCCGCGAGACCGTCTCCACTTCAAAACCCATACTCGACAACACCGCGCCCGTCCCCCTCGTCGTAATGACATTGAAACCAAGTTTGATGAGTTCCCTGGCCAATTCGCCAACGAACGGCTTGTCCGATTCCTTCACCGAAATAAAGACATTTCCCTCAATCGGCACCGGCACGCCCGTCCCCTGCTCGCCCTTCGCAAACGCCTCCCCAAATGTCTCCGCAATGCCCATCACCTCGCCCGTCGATTTCATTTCCGGCCCCAACCGCGTGTCCACGCCAGGAAAACGCGACCACGGGAAAACCGACTCCTTCACTGCTACATGCCGAATATCCTGCCAAGACTTAAAAGGTTTTTCCGCATAGATTTCCGACAACTTTTCCCCAAGCATCACCCGCATCGCAATACTCGCCAACGGCTCCCCGATCGTCTTGCTGACAAACGGAATCGTTCGGCTCGCCCGAGGATTCACTTCCAAAACGTAAACCAGATTGTTTTTAATCGCGAATTGGATATTGAGCAAACCGACGACGTTCATTTTCAACGCAATCTTTTTCGTTGCCGATTCTAATTGCCTAATAATTTGCGGTGTAAGGGATTGCGGCGGCAACGAACACGCCGAGTCGCCGCTGTGAATACCCGCCTCTTCGATGTGTTCCATCACCGCCGCGACCAACACCGTTTTGCCGTCCGATACGGCATCGACATCGACTTCGATCGCATCTTCAAGGAATCGGTCAATGAGAATAGGCCGGTTTTCATCAATCGTTAAGTCGGCTTGCCGTGAGTATTTGAGCAGGGCATCCCAGTATAATTTCAGGTCGTCGGAGTCGAAAATAATTTCCATTTTGGCTCCGCCGAGCACGAAACTCGGGCGCATCAGCACGGGATAGCCGATTCGCTCTGCCGCGCTCAGTGCGTCTTCCAATGCGGTCGCGGTCGCGCCTTCCGATTGCCGAATATCGAGTTCCTGCAACATTTCGCCGAACAATCGCCGGTCTTCGGCAAGAGCGATTGCAGTAACATCGGTTCCCAAAATCGGCACGCCTTCGTCGGCCAACGCATTTGCCAAGTTGAGGGGTGTTTGTCCGCCGAATTGCAACACGACGCCGATGGGATTTTCGTGAGCGATTACGGCCAACACATCTTCAAGCGTCAGCGGCTCAAAGTAAAGGACATCCGAGGTGTCATAATCGGTCGAGACGGTTTCGGGATTGCAGTTCATCATGACCGTCCGGTAGCCTAATTTTTTTGCGGTGAATGCCGCGTGGCAACAGCAATAATCGAATTCGAGTCCCTGTCCGATTCGGTTGGGTCCTCCGCCGAGAATCAGGACGGCTTTTCGGTCGTCGGATGGACTTGGTTCGTCTTCTTCGCCGTAGGTCGAGTAGTAGTAGGGCAGTACGGCGGGAAACATACCGGCACAGGTATCGACCATTTTCCGAACGGGCGTAACACCGAGTGCGGTGCGTTCTGTTCTGACGGCTTTTTCGGTTGTATTAAGAATTTCTGCGAGTCGTTGGTCGGAGAATCCGAGTCGTTTGAGGCGGAGCCAATCGTCTTTTGATAACATGCCCGGTATTATAGCATAAACGGGAGGGCAAACGGAAGATTACAACCGCTAACGAACGTATTCCCCGTACGCTTTCTCAATCTGCGGCAGCGTTACCGCTCCGTCATGAATCCAAATCCGATACCGCAATTTGATTTTTTCGCCCGGCTGAAATGTGCGGCCATCCACGCCCGGCCAACCAACACACAACGGACCATAGTACCGCGTTAACCACGTCGGCGGAAAGTTTGGATGCGTCGGCGGCACAAAAATTACCGCTCCGCTCAGACGCTTTTCTCCGTCGAGCGAGCCAAATGCCGATGTGTATCCCGCCCAGGCCAACGGCGTTTCCTCCAAATCGCCCGGTGCAATGCCCGATGGCACGGTAATTTTATTCACCTCGCTCGGTTCGGCCAGACTTTTTCCATCAGGAACGACCGGCCTGAAACGCACCGTAAAGCCGCCGTAACTCTTGCCCGCACTGCCGCGAAGCGTAATCGGCTTGTCGGTCGGCTGCCATCGAAACTCAAAATCGACCGCTCGGCTACGCACATCGCCGACGGTTTGAATGCGATGGACAATAATTTTCACCCGTTCGGTCATAATTTTGTTGCCGTTTTGCGGATCGCCGACGAACCAACCGTTTTCGACGGCAAACGTTGCCGATTCATCCGAAATGGTTCGGTCAATCCAGCGGACAAAATGCTGTTTTAGTGCCGTATCGCTCGTCCAAAGGTCGTAATGCGTGGTGCTGCCATCGGGCTCATGGACGCCGACGTGCGGCCAAGTCCAAAACACGCCGTGATGGTGATAATGGTCGGCGGGAGCGTTGTCCGTGAGGATTTCGCCGTTGAGGCCATGCAGGGGATGGACATAGCAACCGGCGGTTCGCCGTCGGTCGCGCGGCGGAACATTTTCGTGTTCGATGGCATCGAATTGGTAGGTCAAAATCGGCAACGTTCCTTCCGTGAGTGTCAGTTGTTTTTGGTCATTTTCCGCGAAATGGAAGGGTTCGGCAGCCGGCACAACGCTGTTTAGGCAAAATGCGATGAGTAGGTAAAGATGGGCGTGTTTCATGGGGAATTAACCGGGAGCGTTGTCGGGCCGTGCATTGAAGAACATTATAGCGGATTTCAAATTGGTCAGGAATCGCTTCCGTCATTCCGGCGCACGCCGGAATCCAGGGGGACCGGCGTCGCACGCAATGTCTGGTTCCCGGCTTGCGCCGGAAGGACGATTTTTTGTCCAGAGCAAATCGAAATGCTTCCTAGCCCTCACAATGTGCCCTCTTGCCAACCGGCCCAATTCTGCGAAAATACACGGCAACCTTATATTCATACGAACAAGCAATGTCCGACGCAGATGTCTATTGGCATGAACATGCCGTTACTCGACAGGAAAAAGAAACCCTCAACGGAAACAAAGGATGCGTTCTTTGGTTTACCGGTTTAAGTGCAAGCGGGAAAAGTACCGTTGCCAATATCGTCGATCAAATGCTCCACAAAATGGGCAAACACAGTTTCGTCCTCGACGGCGACAACGTTCGCCACGGCCTCAATGCCGGTGCGGCGATGCTCAAAGAAATTCACGACGAAGAATTCTCCAAACGCTTTGGACTCGGATTTTCCGCCCAAGATAGAGAAGAAAACATCCGCCGTGTCGGAGCAGTTGCGAAATTGTTGACCGAAGCCGGCCTCGTTGCGCTGACGGCATTCATTAGTCCTTATCGGATTGATAGGGACCGGGTTCGCAAATTGTTGCCGGAAGGCGATTTCATCGAAATTTTCGTGGACACGCCGATTGAAGTGTGCGAGCAGCGTGATCCGAAGGGATTGTATAAAAAAGCAAGAGCGGGCGAACTGAAGGGTTTTACGGGAATTGATGATCCCTACGAAGCCCCGGCGAATCCCGAATTGGTGCTCGAAGGCGGCTCGAAAACGCCGGAGCAACTCGCCCAGGAAGTCATCGACTGCCTGAAAGAGAAAGGCAAAATTTAGGGAACGTGTTCAATTTTGGACAGAAAACCGGCATTCCGACGCCGGCATTCCAGCGTAAGCCGGAGTCCAACGTCGGAGTCCAGCCGGACGGCTTGCAACCTGGCCCTGTGCTGCTCTGCCGCCCCTGTTTTGGTATAATTCCCCTTGGCCATGCTTCTGCTTTTCATCGTCCTAACCATCGCATTATTTGCCCTGCTTTCGCTGGGACTGCTCGGGCTGTCAACCATTGAGCATAAAACCGTCGTCCAAAACGGTCAATCCGCCCAGTTGGTGCAAATCCTGCAATCCGGGATCGACTCCGCCGCCAAAGCAATCGACCAGGCCGACCGGCCCAATCTGCTCGATAATCCCGAACGCTTTTGCAGCATCATCGTCGTTCCCGCCGCTCTGTTGCCCGCCGACTTCGGCCCCGGCCGGTTTACCGTGTTTTCGCCGCATATTGAGCAAGACCAACTACGCGGCATCCGCTTCGGATTGACCCGAGAATCCGCAAAAATCAGCCTCGAAACCATTCTCGAATGGGAAACCGAATCGCCCGGTCAAGGCGCCCAAGCCCTGCAACAGTTACCCGGCATCACCCCGACCATCGTTGATTCCATTCTCGATTGGCTCGATGCCGATGACGTTGCCCGACCGCTGGGAGCCGAGTCCGCCTGGTATCAGCAACGGCAACAGACCTATCGGGCACGCAATGCCGTCCCGGTCGCCCTGGAAGAATTGCTGCTGATTCGCGATGTCGAACGAACAATGCTCTTCGGCGACGATCCGTACCTGGCATTCGGTGCTGACCTTGAAACATTGCAGCGAAGTTCCGATTCTCCCGACAATTTTGCGAATCTTTTTACGCCTTTAGAGCCGTCGCTAGAGCCGTTTGGCCAGCCGGAAAGCGTTGCGGCAACGGCCTGGCAATTTTACCTCACGCCGTACAGTGCCGAAAAATTGGTGAATGCAAACGGCACCGTCCGTGTTTTTTTGAATGAGGCCAACTTGGCATTTTTGGAATCGCAACTCCGCCTGCACCTGCTTGATGAAGAGAGCATCCAATTTATCCTGGCTTGGCGGAATGCGAACGGAACCATAAACAGTCCGCTTGACCTGTTGGATGCCGAAGTGACGTTGGATTCGGAAACGCGGACGAGTCCTTTTTCGTGCGTGGAGCCTGTACGGTACGAACGGTTTTTACGGCTTTTGGATGAAACGACGACGGATGCCGCGGTTGTGCTTCGCGGTCGGATTAACGTCAATGAGGCATCTCGTTTGGTGCTTGAGGCGGTGCCTGAATTGACGCCGGACTTGGTAACGGCAATTTTGAATCAGCGTCGGCTGGACGATCCATCGCAGCGTCATACTGTTTGGCTTCTTGCGGAGGGAATTGTCGACGCGGACTTGATGGAGATGTTGTTGCGTCGTTTGACGACGGGCGGCGATGTGTATCGGTTGCAGGCGATTGCATTTTTTGAGGGCGTGCCGATGTTAAGCCGAGCGGAAGCCGTTTTGGATGCAACGGTCAAGCCGCCGCGGACGGTCTTTTTTAAGGATTTGACGCCGCTGGGACTGCCGGAATCGGAAAATTAAAAAGTCCATATCAATTGAAACACGTTCTAGAGTGTGTTTCAAATTGCCCTGGATGCGTTTCCGTCATTCCGGCGAAAGCCGGAACCCAGAGGAATCGGTATCGCACGCAATGTCTGGATCCCGGCCTGCGCCGAGATGACAAAAAAATGTCTTGATCAATTTGAAACACGTTCTAGACGCCAAATGCGTACAACGTCGTCCGTACCGGCCAAAACAACTTTCCTGCCATCACGCGAAAGAGCAGCCGTCGCAATAGAACCAACGACCCGCGTTCCCTCCGCCCTCACGCCTTCAGCGACAAACCTCTGCAATTCGTTTCCAGATTCCATGTCCCAAATGCTTACAATGCCAGCAGTTGCCGTAAGTAATTTGCTCCCATCAAAAGAAAATGCCGTGTGAGTGATAGAGCCACTGTCGGAACCGTTATCCAATACATACAACTCGTTTCCCGACACGCTATCCCATATTGTAGCAGTTCCACGATGGCCCGTTGTGATTATTTTTTTGCCATCCGGGCAAAAAGCAGCATATTGATTGCTTACCGACTCGCCCAGTTGATGTAATTGTTCTCGTGAATCCGCATCCCAAATTCTCGCAGTATCGTCAGCACTTGCTGTAACAATTTTCTTTCCGTCGGGCGAAAAAGCAACAGAACGAAGATACGCTTGGTGTCCCTCGATCTTTTTTTGTTGTGCTCTTCCCGAAGCAGTCTCCCAAAAAGTAGCGGTTCCGGCCAGATCCGCAGTAACAACTGTCCGTCCATCTGGCGAAAAGGCTGCCGCACGAGTTGAACTGATAAACTGCGATTCAAGCCTATGCAAGCGTTGGCCATATTCAGCATCCCAAATGTCCACCCCACTGCCACAAGTAACAATTTTCTTCCCATCGCGAGAAAAAACGGCAAAACTGGCCAGTCCGTAGTTTTCAGGCCTAAACATTTTTAGTTGTTCTCCCGATTCGACATCCCAAATTTGGAGTACGCCGCCATAATCTCTTGTTAAAATGCGTCGCCCGTCCGGCGAAAAGTCGGCAGACCGCAGGTCGGGATGCGATGGAGTAATTGCTCCCTGCGGATCGTGTGCATGCACCCTTAACTCGTGCAGTAGTTTTCCTGATTCCGCATCCCAAATTCGGGCAGTGCCATCGCGGCTCGCTGTTACGATTTTTGTATCATCCGGCGAGAACTGTACCGTCCTGATCGGTGCGATATGTCCTTTCAACACCATATCCGGTTGGATGGGCAAACGGCGTTCGTACGCCAAAAGTGTATTCCAATGGCTGTTCGTTTCTTCCGCAATCTGCCGCATCCTTTCGAAGATTTCGACTGAATCCGATTGATCCGCCCGAAACAATGTTTCGTAGATTCGGAATTGCTGGCTGGCATTTTCGATGCGTTCAATGGCTGCAAGGATTTTCTGACGCATCTCCGGTTGACCTGCGTGGGTATGGTAGATGTTCGCATATAACGGGAAAAGAGTTTCGTGGTATTCCTGATAGCGTGTTTGGCGAAGTCCATCAGCGAATCCTTCTACTTTTAGTATTTGTTCCATTCGCTCCAAAGCGATTTGCATCTTTTCAAAAATTTCGAAGGCATCCGGTTGATTGGGACGCAACGAACCCGAATAAGTCGAAAACAAACTGGCATAGGAGGAAAAGAGAGTCCGCCAAAAATCTGCCCGGTTTGCTTGCTCCGCAATGACATGCATTTTCTCTAAAAACTCGACCGTATCTTGCGGTTCCATGCGAAACAAGTCGGCATAGAGAAAGAATTGTTGCTGGACATCTTCAATGTTTTCGATGGCCGTAAGAATGTCGGCATAAAGGGCTTGCGATTTGGCATCTTGACCATAATTTTGATAGTATCTGCGGACTCGATGTAATTGTTGAACCTTGCTTGCGCTGTCTGGTAGAGTAAGCAAAAACGTTGCCGTTTCTTCCAAAGTTTCCTGACGTTTTTTCTTGAATTCAGATTTAAGCGGTTCGGGAACGATGGCGCGTTCGATATACAAATCAAGCAAACTCATCAACATCATCGCTTTTTTTTGCGGCGATTGAACGGCATCTATCAATTTTCGGAAACGTTCTGCATTTTCAAGTTTTTCGTTTGTATCGGGCATGAGGCGGATTACTGCCGCAATATTTGAATGTTCGGCGAAGAGAAGATCGGCATCAATTTTTTTCAAGGTTTCCCAAGCGGATTCGGATTGGCCTGTTTGAAAGTAAGTAGCGGCAATGTCTGCCGCTGTTTCGAGTTGTTGTGGGGATTGTGCTGTTGTGGCAATTCCCAAAAGTATTGCATAGCAAGCAATCAAGACGGTCGCGGCGTGGCGCATGGTATCCTCCTATGTGGGAACGAGTATTGATGATAGTACCTCATTTTCGCGGCGAAATCAAGAGGAAATGCGTGTGGGAAGCGTTTAACATTCGCACAAGCCGGAACACACAAAGGCTTTCCTGGACAACTACATATTGGAAAAATATAGAAGTGTAAAAAAGTGCCTCGTCAATGATGATTACCTGCCAAATCATTAGCGATCATTTTGCATTCATGTGCACAAAACGACGATTCATGCCTATGATTTCTCTATCATACGCATGAATTGGCGTTTTGTGTATATGATCGCCAAGCAAATTGCCTAATCCGGAAGAGGTATCCGCAACGAAGGTTTCACCGCCTTGTTGTGCTTGCGAACACATTCATATATGTACCTTTTTTCAACATTAAGCGAGTCCGCAATCTGTCGGGCCGTCTTACCAACCCTGCAAAGTTCGACAATTTGCTTGCGTAATTGCATTATTTCCGGCGACGGCAAACGACGATTCCGCATGTTGATTGCCTGAATATCAATCGGATTGTCCGACGTTTTATTGCGACGCTTGATGATTTGCCGAACACGCTCACGAGTGATTCCATAACGCTGAGCAATGGATTCCAATGTGTCGCCTTTCCGACGTAATTCAAACATCTCCGTGTTGCGGGCATCGAGTGCCCGTCTATTGTACATCGTGCTGCCATGCACGGATTCTAAGTGTTTTCTAAAAGGCAATGCGAGCAAGCCTTCTAACTCGATGTTATAATGCTTCAAAAACGCAATGACCCGTTTGGCATTCGGTTTGATCGTGCAAAATTCCTGAATAAGTCTATGGCGGTCAGCCTGCGGTACGGTCGGCATGTTTCGCAATGCCATCACGCTAAAGCCTCGGGATAACACAAATTTTCGAATATCGCCTGCGTTGACGGAGAGAATCTCGGCAACGTGTCGCACACCTACACCATCCCGAATTAACATAATCACAAAATCAGGATAGTTGTTTACGGATTTAGGATGCTTGGAAATTCTAACATTAGGCTGCGCGATGAAATCCTCAAAACGCATATTGTATAAATCCAATATCGAACAAAGCCGTTTTTTGTGTACAGGTTTTTCACAAAAGTCGTTTATTATTTTACGCCGTTGTTCCTGCGGCATCGGGGGCATGTTTTTTAATTTCATCACGCTTAACCCGAGTGTTTGCAATAATTTACTGACCGTGGCGGAATCGGAAGAAAAAGTCGCTGCAACGTCGCAGGCCTTGATTCCTTCTCGAATCAATAAGACGGTTATATCGGTATATTGTGGTTCCCATTTCATATAATTTTATCTCCTTCTACATTCTCAAGGACACATTTTTGCCCTTGATATACGTCAAAAACTGTTGATGAAACGCTTCGATTTCCTCGCCGGAAAGCGTGTGTTCCGCCGAACCTATCCAAAATCGAAATGAATAACACGCCACGCCCTGCTCCAAGCCTTTGCCGCGATAGGATACCAAAAACTCCCGGCGAATCAACAACGGATGGACAAATTGGTCCAAAAACGCCTCGAGTTCATCAAAGCCGTCGTCGATGTTCCAAAGCAGCGAAAAGTCCTGCCAGGAAAGCGGATAACGCGGCGGCTCCTCAAATGTTAATGCAGGATCAAGCGAACCCAGTTTGGCAATTTTGTCCAAATCCAGGTCAAACCAAACGATTTGCCCACCCTCTTTGCACACCTTGGCAGTCATATTTTTGTCGAGAATGCCTACGGAGCCGAACGTTTCGCCGCCGGAGCCAACGACACGCACAAAAGAGCCCGGAACGAAGAGAGCAGACTGATCGCAGTTCCCGGATTCCTGGGATTGCGTGGCGTACCGCTCCATCCCCGGCTCTTTTATACGAGGCACCCCGCACGCCGTCAACACGTCTTCAACTGCCGACTTGACCGAAAGATAATAATCTTCCAACGAACCCGAACGCTGAAATGCAATGCCCGCAAGGCGTGTTGCCTCAAAATACGCCTTCTCGTTCGGCACCGGAAATATCCGACCGACTTCAAATAATCGGAACGACTCGCGAAATGGACGATTTTTCGGGATCAATGCCAACAGGTTCGGAAGCAGCGACGTCCGCAATCGACTTGTTTCCGGCGACGTCGGGTTTTTCAGAACCAGCGTGTCCAACGGCTCGTAACCAATTTTTTTCAGCCAGTTGTCGTTGTACCAAATATAGTTATGCACCTCAAGGAACTGATGCGAGGCCGAGAGCACCCGGCGGATTTTGTGCTCCAATTTGAGGTGTTTTTCGACGTGGAGCGGTTTCATCGGCACCGCAGGCATCACCGGCGGGATATTATCGAAGCCAAATACACGAAGAACCTCTTCAAGAATGTCCTCGGGGATCGAAATATCTTTTTGACTCCTAAAAGCAGGAACACCCACATTAAGCGTTTCATCTTTTTTCCTTTCAACGGTAAAACCAAGCGATTCCAAAATCTGCGTAACTTTTTTCGCTGGGAGCGTTATACCGGCAAGTTGTTCCAGGCGGCCTGCCGGAATGTCGATGTATCGGACAGCATCCTGCAAATCGCCGTCTACGGAGAATCGGCTCAAAACCTTCAATTCCGCTCCCGAGTCTTCGATTAACTTGAGAATCCGGGCAATGCCGACTTTGACATTGGACGGCGGCTGCGATTTTTCGTAACGCTGCGACGCATCGGTTCGCAAGTCGAGCCGACCGGCGGTGCGGCGGACGCGGGAGGCCTTGAAGTTGGCCGATTCAAGGAGCAATTTCACGGTGGATTCCGTAACTTCCGTTTCGAGTCCGCCCATCACGCCCGCCAAGGCGACGGGACGGTATTGTTTTGATTTCTGTGCCGAACCCCAGATTAACAGGTCTTCCGGCAACAATTTTCGGGTTTGGCCGTCGAGCGTGGTGAAGTCCATATTTCCGTCAGCCGCGTCGCCAGCGGTCGCAATGCGGACTCCGCCGAGTTTATCGGCATCGAACGCGTGCGTCGGCTGGGCGATTTCCCAGTTGACGTAGTTGGTTACGTCGACGAGCAGGTTGTATGACCGCATCCCGAGGGCGTGCAAACGGCGTTGGATGACCAGCGGCGACGGGATTGTTCCGCTCGTTTGCCCTTTTACTTGAAATTCGATGCAACCATAACAGGGACAGTTTTCGTAGTCTTCGTTTTTGAGGGGATATTCGGGCAGCGAATCGTACTGAGCGAGGTCAATTTGCGGCAGGGGCTTGAGTTTTCGCTCAAAAATCGCGGCGAATTCGCGTGCGAAGCCGTAATGCCCCCAGAGGTCAGGCCGGTGCGTGAGGCTTTTGTTGTCGATTTCGATGAGCGTGTCCGATTCGGGAATGAATTGTTCGAGGGCCGTACCGGTTTTGATGGAGTTGGGACATTCGAGCAGGATTTCGTGCCAATCGGACATACCGAGTTCGGCGGCACTGCACAGGATTCCTTGGCTGGTTCTGCCTTCAAGTTCGGCAACCTCGACTTTGGTATTTCCGGCCAAAAGCGTCCCGGCGGGAGCGAACGGGGCTTTGAGGCCGACGCGGACGTTTGGGGCACCGCAAACGGTTGTGTATGTTTTTTTACCGCAATCGACTTGGCAGAAGGTCAGTTTATCGGTCAACTTTTCAATCGCCGTAATTTCGCCGACGAGGACATTTTTAACGAATCGGCGGATCGTCTTCGAGCCTTCGACTTCGGCGGTTGCGAGCGTAAGCCGGTTTGTAATGGCAGCGACATCGAGTCCGGTCAGGTCGACGTAATCGGAAATCCAGTCGAGAGAGATAAACATGATGTAAGATTATAGCATAAGATGGTGCGGGAGCAATCGTATGGGAACGGCTATGGAGCGGATTGGGGTTAACTTTCGCCTTCAAACACGCCCAATCGGCGGAAACGGGCATACCGATCGCGGACGAGTTGCTCGACCGGCACCTTGATCAGTTCCCGTAACTGACTCCGCAAATAGTGCTTCAGCCGCGATGCCGTCAAATGCGGATCGCGATGCGCTCCGCCAACCGGCTCCTCGATGACTTCCTCCACCACGCCGAAACCCAACAAATCCTTTGACCGAAATTTTAACGCTTCCGCCGCTTTGTCCTTATATTCGTGACTTTTCCATAAAATGCCTGCACAACCTTCAGGACTAATCACGGAATAATAGGAATGCTCCAACATCGCAACACGGTCGCCGACGCCGATGCTGATCGCACCGCCCGAACCGCCTTCGCCAATCACGACGCACACTATCGGCGTGTGCAGCACCGACATCTCAAACATCAATTCCGCAATCGTCAACGCAACGCCGCGTTCTTCCGAAGCGATGCCGGGAAAGGCGCCCGGCGTGTCCATAAAACTGATAATCGGCAAGCGGAATTTCGCTGCCATACGCATTAGCCTCAATGCTTTTCGGTATCCTTCGGGATGGGGGCAGCCAAAATTGCAGGTTTGTCGTTCTTTGAGGTTGCGTCCCTTGTGTTGCCCGACGACCATCACTTTGAATTCATCGAGTTTGGCCCAGCCGGTTCGGATTGCGGGATCATCGCCGAAGAATCGGTCGCCGTGGAGTTCGACGAATTCGTCGAAGACCATGCCGATGTAATCGAGGGCTTGTGGCCGGTTGGGATGTCTGGCAACTTCGACGGTTTCCCAGGGGCTCAGGGAGGCATAGACATCTTTTTGGAGTTGTAGGAGTGTTTTGCGGAGTCGTGCGATTTCATCTCGATTTTTGGAATCGGCATCGTCTTTTTTAAGGGCTTCGATTCGTGTTTCGAGTTCAAAAATGGGTCGTTCAAACGAGAGTCGTTCGGTCGGCGGCATCGTGTTGCCTTACTTGATTGCATTGTAAACCACAGGACATTCTAGCATTGTCTTTGGGAAAATTCAAGCAAACAGAACAAACAGCGTCAAGACTACGAGTGCGCACCCGATACCAAACACTAACAAGCAGAGAGGGATCACATTGCACCAGAAAGCGGCATTTGAATTTTCCACGGCAGAGTCGTAACGGCCTGCAGCCATGTCATTCCGGCATAAAATGGAAAAAACGAGTGCGATGACACCGAGAACGCCGGCATACAATACCGAAATGATTGACCAGACGAGATAATCGGAAACGGGCGGTGGCGAACCACAAGTTTCCCGTTTGACCACTTCCGCTCCGCAGTTGGGACAGGGAATTTGTCCTGGGAGCGGCGTACCGCAATGAGAACAAAATTTGTTTTCCATCGTTGTGGGTTTGTTCAAAGATATGCCGTCAACCGGCCTTTGCAGTATAGCAATTTTCGCCCGTATTGCAAGATTTGCGGCTGCACCAGCCTGAGCACCTTTGTCCGATGGTCTCGGATCCTACAATATGCTTGCGTTTTGTCAACCGGTGGCACTATTGCACTGTCATTCCGGCATGCGCCGGGATGACGCAAGGGCGTCCAGGCCAATTCTAGATGCGGCGGCGAACTTCGCTGTCCGAAAAGAATTGATATTGATAATTTCCCTAAAATGAGCGATAATTACTCCCTTCGCAATGCTCTGACAAATCTTCATTCGCCCCATGTCCGCCTATTCTTTCGATGCAATGGTTCAACGGATACTCTCCGTCGGCCTGATGTCGCAACAACAAATCGGAGAACTACAAGCGGAAATCCGAGTCCCGCGCCCCACGGCCAATCTCCTCCTCGACGCATCACTCCGGCGAGGTTGGATCACAAACTATCAAATCGAACGACTTAACAGCGGCGAAAATCGCGGATTTTTCTTCGGCCCCTACAAAGCACTCTACGTTGCCGGAGCAGGAACATTTGCCCGAGTTTTTCGCTGCGTCCATCGAGAAACCGACGAAATCGTTGCCGTTAAGGTTCTGCGGGCACGCTTCAGCGAAAACGTTGCCTTCATCAATCATTTTATGCACGAAGCGAAACTCGTTGCCGAACTCAAACACCCCAACATCGTGCCGGTATACAGTGCGGAATCGCAGGGCCTGCTGCATTATATGGCAATGGAATTCGTCGAAGGGCAAACGCTTCGCGAGTTTCTGAAAATCCGAAAAAAAGTCGATGTAAAAACCGTCATTCAAATCGGAATCGACGCGTGCAGCGGCCTGGATTATGCCCTGCGAATCAAGAAGTTGCCGCATCGGGATTTGAAGTTGAGCAACGTGATTTTATCTTCAACCGGACACGCGAAACTCGTCGATTTTGGGTTAGCATCCATTGCCCAAGGTAAGGTAGGGCAAGACATTCCGTTTTTGCGGAATCAGCAGTCGATTGACTACATCGCGTTGGAAAAAGCGTCCGATTCGCCGAAGATGGATCCGCGGAGCGACCTGTATTTTCTCGGCTGTATGCTGTACCATCTGCTTTGCGGAGTGTCGCCGTTTCTCGAAACGAAGGACAAAGCCAAACGGATGGATCGTGGGCGGTTTTTCGATATTAGGCCGATTCAGCAGGTCGAACCGGACATTCCCGGCGTCCTGTCTGCGTTGATTAACAGAGCCCTGATGCCGAATACGGAGCAGCGTTACCAAAAGGCGGGCGAAATGTTGGCCGATTTGCGGAGTGCGGCTCGGCGGTTGGAAACAAGCGAAGGCAGTGCGGCAACGGTCGCTTCGCTGCGGATTGGGCAAAGTGCAGACCGGCAGGAACGGATTGAAAAATTGGATACCAAGACGATTCTGATCGTCGATTCCAATCCGAAAACGCAGGCAAGCCTGAAAAATCTGATGGAAAAGTTGCATTACAAGACCTTGTGCATTAACTCTCCCGACGATGTGCATAAGATATTTACGGAGGATGATTTATCGGCACAGTGCATCCTTTTTAATGGACAATCATTGGGACTTCGTGCAGTTCGGGCATTTAATGATTTCGCACAGTACCGGGGATTACGCGATGTCGGAGCGGTTTTGATTTTGGACGTAGGCCAAACGGACTGGGCGGAATCGGTCAAGCCTCGGAAGAACCGTATTGTGATGTCAATGCCTATCAAAATCAAGGAAATTCGGGACATTTTGGAGCAAATGTTTGCGAGCGAAGAGTGAGTTGACCGCGACGCACGCCCCCCGCTCGCGCGATCTTGCGAACTAGAGCGTATTTCAAATTACTCTGTACAAAAAAGCCGTCATCCCGGCGCAGGCCGGGATCCAGACACTACGTGCGATGCCGATTCCTCTGGATTCCGGCTTTCGCCGGAATGACGAAAACGCATCCATACCAATCTGAATATGCTCTAAAAATACTCTTGACAGCAATGGGGAACATTCTGTACCATCTCGGCAGTCCGTTCGCGTAGCGGGAACAATTCACAAAAAAATCTTTCATGAAACGCAAAAAACACATCATCGTTGGCCTGTTTGCGGTTGCCATTATGCTCTTGATGCTGACGGAACTGCCCAAAATGCCGCTCCTCGTACTTGCCGTCGGTTTAATCGGCTTGGCACTGGTGAGTACGCGGAGAAAAAAGGAATTCACCGTGAAACGCACGAAGCACGCCATGATTAGCCTTTTTGCTATCACCGGCCTGCTAATCGCAGGTATCATTTGCTCCTGCATCGTCGTCGTGAAGGCGAAGCCCGAAGAAGCCCGGATATTTATGGCAACACGGATAGAACATTGCGGCAATGTTGACATTGCAATATCACTTTGGGGATACGTTCACGATTACAAAGTTCCCGACGTGTTGACGTGGCGAAGTGTTCCTTGGTCGGCACTGGTGCCCGCCTTTGTGTTAAGCGAGTTAAAGACGGCATTTTGGATAGAAGTTAGGAGGCAGGAGTAAGTAGAAAAAACATCACATGAAAACACAAAACACCGCAACTCCTGTTTCCTGTTTCCAGACTCCAGACTCCTTGCCGACCGGCAAAATCGCAGGCATCGACTTCGGCACGGTTCGCATCGGCATTGCCATCAGCGATGCGGGTCGCGTGTTGGCGAGTCCTTATGAAACATACATCCGCAAGTCGCTCGACAAAGATGCCCAATACTTTCGGCAACTGGTCCGCGAAGAACGGGTTGTCCGATTCGTCCTCGGATTGCCATTGCATTTGAGCGGCGATGTGAGCGAAAAGGCAAAGGAAGTCCTGCAATTCGGAAAATGGCTCCGGGAAATCACCGGAATTGAAGTCGATTATATGGATGAGCGTTATACATCAGTCGAAGCCGAACGCATCTTGCGGGAAGCGGGCTTGACCGACAAAAAACGCAAAGAACGACGGGATAAACTTGCCGCCCAGATATTGCTGTCGGCATATTTGGACTCGGGATGCAAAGGAACAACAGAATTTTTGGGAATAGGTTAACAGTCCAATACGGGCTCTGTTAACCCAACACATAATACCTTATGAAACAGACAACGATACTATTACTATTACTTGCATTGACTTTTACCGGCTGTCAGGGTTTGCTACTGACCGGCATGATGATCATCAAAGGAACGGATTCACCGCCGACATACGACATTTTGCTCAAAGGCGAAAAGCGTGTTGCTGTGGTGCCGCGTGCCGTTGTGTCTAATGCGTTTGAATTACAAAACGCCCCGAGAGAAATCGCTCGGCATCTTAATTCGCAGTTGGATGAAAAGGTACGAAATAAAAAATTGAAAGTAGTTGAACAGCCAAAAGTCGAAGCCTGGCTCGATGAACGCAATAACAATTTCGAGACCTTCGTCGAAGTGGGCAAAGACCGGTCAATCCAGGCCGACATTGTGATCGGCTTTGATATAGTGGGTTTTCAGGTTCGCGATCCGCAGAATCCGGCATTGATTCAGGGCAAGTGTCAGGTTCATGTTCAAGCGATAGAGGTTGCGACGGGCAAGATATTGGCATCGGAGAGTTTGATGATCATCGACCCTCCGAACATGCCGTTATCGGGCGGGCCGCAGGTCGAAACCCAATTCCGTCCGCAGTTTTCGCAGGTGATTGCCCAACAGATTGGAGCCCTGTTTCATCATTATGATCCGCACAAACTTCACCGGATTGATGCCGACAATCTCGAAATGCACCGCCTGCGTTGAGCGGATTGCACACATTTCAAGTCATCATTCCGGTCTTTGCCGGAATGACAATCGGTAAGGCCGTCGCTCGCCTTACCAGACGGAACAAACGACTTCGCCGCCGACGTTTTTCAGTTTCGCCTCGCGGTCACTCAAAATGCCACGGTTCGTGTTCAATACCCTGATTCCCAAACCGTTGAGAACCGGCTTCAAATCCTCTACCCCGAGATAAATCCGCCGGCCCGGCTTGCTTACCCGGTCAAGACGGTCAATCACCTTTTCGCCGTTGGGGCCGTACTTCAAATGAACACGCAACTTGGAAACAGGCTTTTCTTCGAGGACTTCCCAGTCCCAAATGTATCCTTCACGCTTCAAAACGTCGGCGATTCCCTTCTTTTCAAGCGAAAGGGGCATATCAACGGAGGGCTTTTCAATGCGGACAGCGTTCCGAATTCGGGTGAGCATGTCGGCAATCGGGTCGGTCATCATGGTCGTAATTTATGGTTGTATTGGTGTGATTAAGTTTACCAACTGGCTTTTTTGACTCCTGGGATAAAGCCTTGGCTGGCGAGATTTCGGAAGCAGATACGGCAGATTCCGAATTTTCGGTAGACGGCTCTTGGCCTTCCGCATAGTTGGCAACGGTTTTCCGATCGGGTCGAAAACTTTGGTTTTCGCTGTGCTTTGAGTATTTTCGCTTTGCTTGCCATATTTTTCACACAAAAGTTTCCGGTATTATACCGTCAGAATCGGCGGCGTCAAGAGCACGAGCGAAGGGCGTGAGCCCCGGGGGCGACGCCCGTTGACATTTTCGCAAATTCACGGCATAATGGTCGCCATCTTAAACAATCAACAAACGAAAACGCTTAATGCAAGTTGGAATTTTAATGGGCAGCGACAGCGATTGGAGCAAAATCAACGCCGTTGCCAAAGCACTCGATGAATTTGGAGTACAGTACGAAGTCAATGTGATGAGCGCGCACCGCACGCCGGCTGCCGTCAAAGAATATACCGAAACCGCCATCAGCCGGGGATTGCGAGTCATCATTTGTGCGGCAGGCGGAGCAGCACACCTTGCTGGCGTCGTTGCCGCCCATACAACCCTGCCCGTCATCGGCATACCGGTCCCGACGGACCTTGCTGGCGGGCTCGATTCCTTGCTTTCGGTCGTTCAAATGCCGGGCGACATTGCCGTCGCGACGGTCGCCGCCAATTCCGGCGGAGCACGCAATGCAGGCATTTTGGCCGTTCAAATTCTCGCTCTGTCCGATCCGGCACTGCAAAAGAAATTGGAGGAATTTAGAGCGAGCCTGCCGAAGAAAATTGCCGAAAAAAATGCTGCTCTGCAAGCGAAAATCAAAAGTGGCGGGTGAGAGCGTGTTTCAATTTGCTCAGGACGCCCCTCCGCCATCCCAGCACGCACATCGTCATTCCGGCGAAAGCCGGAACCCGGAGGCCGGAACCCAGAGGACTGGCATCGCATGCAATGTCTGGTTCCCGGCTTGCGCCGGGATGACGAGAATGAGTCCACACTAATTCGAAAAACGCTCTAACTACGGATTGACAATTTCCGTCCCGACGCCCATACTCGTAAAGATTTCCAACAGTAATGCGTGCCGTAGCCGACCGTTAATGATGTGTATCTTGTTGACCCCACGCTCCAACGTTTCCAAACACGCCTGAATTTTCGGTATCATTCCACCGACGATGGAGCCTGATGATGACAACAACTGCCGGGCCTGTTCGGCAGTCAGCGAATCAATCATCGAATCTGGATTGTTGGGATCCGTCCGCAGGCCATTCACTTCGCTGACGAAAACCAATTTTTCGGCCTGCAACTCTTTGGCAACCGCCGTCGCAGCCGTGTCGGCATTGACATTCAGTGCTTGACCGCTGCCGTCATCCATCAGGGCGACGGACGGAATTACGGGAATGATTTCCTGCGCACACAATTTGCGGATTGCATCGGCATCGACCCGTGTTACGCTGCCGACCCAGCCCATATCAATTGCCGTACCGTGTTCGTCGGACAGGGCTAATTTTTCGCCGAACAGCACGTTGGTGTCGAAACACACGCTCAAGGATTTCGCCTGCCCTTCGTACATGGCGAGTTGTTCGATGATATGCTCGTTGATTTCTTTGCCGAGGACGCGTTTAACGATTTCGAGCGATTGCGAGTCGGTATATCGCCGTCCTTGGACGAATTTGGGCTCGATTCCGGCATGTTGCATTGCTTCGCTGATGGCTTTTCCGCCGCCGTGAACGATGACGGGCTGCATCCCGACGGATTCCATAAAGACGGTATCGAGCAGGAGATGCGTCATTGCGGCTTCGTCTTCCATGAGAGAGCCTCCGATTTTGATAACGGTAATTTTGCCGCGATGTTGTCGAATCCATTTCATGGCTTCGATCAGCACATCGGCCTTTTCCATCGCTTTGCAAACCTGCATCATCATAGTGCTATTGTCGCACGCTTTTGCAAAAAGTCAATGTAGCGCAAAACTCGCATAAACGGGAGGCTCAAGCGTGTTCAAAATGGGTCGGGCCTTGCTTCCATCACTGCGAGGCGACCTTTTCGGCCAGGTCCTTCACCGCTCGCAAGTCGAGTTTGCCCGTTCCCAAAATCGGTATCGATTCAACCTGCAAAAAGTCCTTCGTATACGGAATCCAAATGTTCGGTAAGCCCGATTGCTGCAATAACTTACAGATCTCCTCCGCCGACAACGGCAATGCCCGATAAAGCACAATCAACCGCTCGCCGCGTCGCTCATCCGCAATCGACGATACCGCAATCGCAGGCTCGCCCTCCAAATCGCCCGACAAACGAGATGCAATTATTTTCGTGATCGCATCCTCTATCAAAATATGCGGAACCATCTCGCCGCCAATCTTGGATATTCGGCTCTCTCGGCCCACAATCCATATAAAACCCTCCGCGTCGATTTTCGCAATGTCGCCCGTCGTGTACCAACCGTCTTTGAGCACCGCATCGGTCTTTTCAGGATTTTTATAATACCCCTTCATCACGCTCGGGCCCTTGATTTGCAGCATCCCAGCCATCTCCGGCGGAAGCGCCTCGCCCGTTTCTAAATGCACAACGCGTGCTTGCAAATTGGGCAACGGTCGGCCTATCGTTCCCTCCCGCAGCCAATTTTGCGTGTCCTCACGCCGTACCTTCGGGACATTCACCGCGGCGACGGGCGATAATTCCGTCGTTCCGTAACCTTCGACAGGCCGAACGCCGAATTTTGCATCCCAAGCATCAATCAGGTCGGTCGGCAACTTTTCCGCACCGCATACGACGGTATGCACCGACTCAAAGTCTTCCTTTTGCGAATGTTTGAGATAGTTCCGCAAGAACGTCGGCGTGGTCGGCATTGCGGTACATTGATATTGCCGAGCCAATTCGGCCATTTTTTTGGGTTCGAGCGGATTGAAATGATAAATACCTTTCATGCCGGACATCGCGGGCATCCAAAACGAAGTCGTGTAACCAAACGCATGAAAAAGCGGCAACGCTCCCAAAAGCAAATCGGATTTTTGCAGATTCAAATGTTGGAAAAACGCATCGACATTTTCGACCATATTCCGATGGGTGATCATTGCACCTTTTGGCGTGCCGGTCGAGCCGGATGTGTAAATAATCGTCAAGACATCGTCCAGCGAAACGCGGTTGTTCCCGAATACGATTTCGAGGCAGATGATGGGCGTGATGTAACCATCGACGATACCGATGATTTTATCGAGCCAAGTAACCTTGCTTCGCAGGTCCTCCATGACGATCAGTTCGGCATTGATTTTGATATGGGGAAAGCGTTCCAGCACTTTTCGGCTGGTGATCACGTGTTTGATACCGGCTTGTTCGATGCAGTAATTGATGGTATCGGAGTGGAAAGTGTAATTTAGGTTGACGGCGGTTCGGCAATCGAGGGCGAGTGTCAGGTTGGCGAGTGCGCCGTAGACGGAGGTTGGCATGAGGAGTCCGACGTTTTGTTCGTTTCGTGCGAGGATTCGGCGAAGGACTTTGCGCAGGATGAGGATGGTCATGAATGTCCGCCCGCCTGTCAGTTCGACGCCGGTGGAGTCGGCAAATTTAAGATTTTTCATATCGGCTCGGCAGGCGCGGAGCACTTGCCGAATCGGAGTAAGGGGAGCGTGCGTCGACATGGTGCCATTGTACCATGGTGGGAAGCACTTTTCAAAGAGGCCGCCCGAGTGTGACCGAGTTAAGGGCAATGCGTCAACTTTGTTCACAGAGTCCGTGGCGGAATCCGGGGGCTGACGCCCCCTCTTTGCGAAGAAACGCCCCGCGGCTCTCTCACGGTACAATCCGACGGGTGCCCTGCGCCACTTGCTGCCCCTCCACAAAAACCGTACAGGTAATCTCATATCCCTGCAAGCCTATCGTCGGATACTTCACCTGAAATTGAGCCGTCTTCCCCGCCGCAAGCACCGGAACCTGCAACCTGACCTGATGATTGACCTCATCGTTGTCCCCCGTCCAATCTGGCTTTGGTCGTTCGATAGTCCCATCCGATGCTAATTGCTCCGAGCCCGCGAGAATCGTTTGACCACGAAACTCGTTCGGCAACGGAATCACGATCATCATATTCCGAACATCCGCCGTTCCCGTATTGGTAACGTTTGCATTCAACACAAACATGTTATTCAACATCACCGGAGTCTCCCAATGGGGCTCCAACTGCACGGATAACGACGGCCGCGGCGCAAAAGTCGTCGCCGCCGGCGGCGATGTTGGCGGCGATGCTGGAATGGACGGCAAAACCGGCGGCGGACTCGGCACTGCGCCCGGAAATACACTCGCCCCGCTCTCCACCGGACTCGGACTCGGCAGTGCCGGACTGGACGGCTGCTCAATCATCGGCGAAGAAACAACCTGATTCGTTCGGCGAAATTCGGGACGCAACCAAAGCGAACCCGCCGTGTCTTGTCGCAAAACAACATGGACGCTTGCCGTACTGTGCGGCATCAAATCCATATTCCATAATACCGTCGATTCCTGCAAAACCCCGCCCGACTCGCTCCGAACATAAGTTGCAAGGCGAGGAATCGGCAAGGCAACAACGCCGCGCATCGCCGAAGCGGAACGGTTTTCCGCCGTAATTTCGTAATGCAATTCCTGTCCCAATCGGGCTTCGCTCGGGCCGCGAATGTTCAGCAACATATTCGGACTGCCCGACCAAGTTTGACGAATCACTTCGCTGCCGACCGTAATCCGCCGGTCGCCGTCAAGCCCCGCCGGACGAATGATTTGAATCGCAATCGTATTCGTTCCCGCAGTGTGCCCGAGCGGATTTAATATCGCCGTCGCCTGACCCGATGCGTCGGTTTCGACTTCTTCGACTTGCGAACCGCTCCCGCCGTGCAAATTTTGGAATGCCGCATCGGGACCGCCTTGAATTTCGTAGCGAACAATCCAACCCTGCCGGGGTTGCCCGTTCGTTGCCCGAAGGACGGTCGTTGTCAATATCCGGCTTTCGCCGACCGGTGCGATGGCAAGCCGAGGTAAAACCCATTGTGCATCGACCCAATGGATGATTCCGACGTCAGTGCGTTTTGACCAATCTGCCATACCGGGCGCGAAAGCCGTGACGTGTGTCGTTCCTTCCCTCATTGAATTGACGGAAACCCAAGTTTGCCCTCGGAGCAGATGCACGTCGTCCGTCGTGTCGATCGTTCCCCGATCGAGCGTTTGGTAGGAACTGCTCGTTTTCGTGATGGCATAGCGTTCGGAGACTTTTCGGGCTTTGACGTGGTCGAGGAAAAATAGATCGCGGCAGGAGCCGGTATCAATTTTTTCGATGAGTCCGACGCCTTCGAGAGCCCATTCGATTTTCTCGTTTGTAACGAGCCGATCCCGGTTTCCCAATCGGCTGGCAATGAGGATGACTTCGCTGCCGAGGGGAGCGATTTGTTCACGGGGCGTCATAATGAGAGCGGGTCCAGCAACGGGCACGGTCGGCAGGGCGTAGCCGCCGCTATCGGCAAAGAGCGGTGTGGGGCCCGCTTCGGGATTGGCCAACAGAGCAGTCGTGATGCTGTGCGTGCCGGGCGGCAAAACGGTTGCGGTGGAACCCTGTTGGGGAATGGCGGGATGGGTTCGTGCCGCTCCGAGACTGCCGGGCAGAGCGTTGGGCGACGGCGTGAATGTGCTGGCGCCGAGTGTTTCGAACGGGTCGATTGCTTGCGGTGGGGTGCTTGTTGGCGTGCTGGTGATTGTTGTTGGCGAGGAAGAGCGTTGTCGGTTGAAAAGGGGACAATCGGCAATGGGACGATGTTCAAAAAGTCGTTGGCCGCTGGGATCGAATCCGCTTCGGGGCAGGGATTGGCAACCGGCGAGGGCGCAGAGGACGGCAAGGCCTGCTGGGAGCAGGAAATGCGTTATCCTATTTTGCCGATTGGGGGGAATCACGGCTGATACCATTCGATGTCTCGAATTCCTTACGCAACAGCATAGGTCATGGTAGGCAAAAAAGCAAAAAAATAGGGGTTGGATAAACTTTTCCAGAGAAATTTTACGGGAACAATCGGCACAAGCGGTACAGAAGTCGCAAAAGATCGGTTGCCGACCGTTCCTCTGGAGCGTATTTCAAATGACTCTGGACAAAAAAGCCGTCATCCCGGCGCACACTTTGTCATCCCGGCGCAGGCCGGGATCCAGCCACTGTGTGCGATGCCGATTCCCCTGGGTTCCGGCTTTCGCCGGAATGACGAAAACGCGTCCAGAGCAATTTGAAACTCGCTCTAATGTGAAGATTGCGGTTGCCCTGCGACGCGCCGTTGGCCTCCGGCTGGCCCTGGTTTTGGAGTAACGGCATTCGCTGCGGCACCGCCCAGCGTTTCCCGGATTACTTTGGAGCGAGCGTGCAGAGAACTTGCCGATGGGCGGGCTTCGGCGGGACTTCGATCTTGCCGACGTCTTCCAGCATTTCGATCATCCGGTGCAAGACTTTCGAGCCTTCCTCGACGTGAGCATTTTCGCGGCCGCGAAATTTGACGACGATTTGCACCTTGTCTTTGTTCATCAGGAACTCTCGGGCTTTATTGACCTTTACCAACAGGTCGTGTTCGCCGGTTTTAGGATGCAGCCAAACTTCCTTTAATTTTGATTGATGTACGTGCTTTCCTTGCCGTTTTTTCTGCTGGTATCGGAACTTCCCGTAATCCATAATCCTGCAAACGGGCGGTTTGGCTTCGGGCGATACTTCAACGAGATCGAGGCCTGCTTGTCGGGCTTTGTCGAGGGCTTCCGAGGTGCTCATGATGCCCAACTGTTCTCCTTCGTCGGTAATGACGCGGACTTGTGGGACTCTAATTCGTTCATTGATTCGTTGTCGATCTTTGTCTCTATCTCTGGGTGCTTCCGTTCTCCTTAGTGCCATAGCGTGATGGGGTTAGGGTTCGCCTGATGCTGTCGCAATTCCAGACAGCAACCCCGCATTATAGCATTTTCACGTTCGGTTTGTAGTAGGGGGCAAGGGGACCGTGTTCGCCGCCCCGCAGGGCGATGCGGTAGGGCATATTCAGAATGGGGCTGGAGGCCCCTCCGTCCTTCCGGCACACGCCGGGAACCAGGGAAACGCCTTGCAAGCCGCTCGGCTGGTTCTCGGCTTGCGCCGGGATGACGATTTTGGCGGTTTCCGAACAAGCCGATCAAGCAGGACCTCGAGAAATTTCGTGCGGATGCAGAGCCCGTTACATCCCATAATACAACGGCGAGCCGGGGCCCAACGGCAACTCCAACAATACCCAACCTATGAGCAACAACGTCCAACTAATGTACAACGCAATCGAAAACGGCAACATCGTCGCAACAAGCGTTCCTATGCCCGCATTCTTGTCGTATTTCTGATAATATACAATAATCAATGCAAAATAAGACATCATCGGCGTTATGATATTCGTTACACTGTCGCCCACCCGATACACCGCCTGAGCAAGTTCAGGAGAATAACCCAATAACATAAAAATCGGAACAAATACAGGTCCTATCACCGCCCATTTCGCCGCAGCACTGCCCATAAAAAGATTAAGACACGCTGCAAACGTTACAAAAATTACTATCAACGGCACCAAACCAATGTTCGCTTCTTTCAACATAGAAGCACCGTTGATGGCAATCAACAATCCAATGTGACTCCAGTTAAACCAAGCAACAAATTGTGCGGCAAAAAACACCAACACAAGATAGGATGCTATGGTTTTCATACTATTGCTCATCGCGTCGATAACATCTTCTGCTTTCGTAAATGTACCTACCGTAAAACCATAAACCACACCGACAGAACATGCCGCCAGGAACAACAACGCAATAAAACCTTTTAATGCAGGGGAACCGAGCACCGTTCCATCATCGCACCGCAAAAAACCGTTTTCGGGAAGTAACCCGATGAGCAACAGAATGACCCAGGCGAGGACAACAAGGCCGACTCGGATCAAACCTTTTTTCTCCAAAGCCGTCGGGTATTCGATTTCTTCTCGCGGCACATCGCCGGTATATTTTCCCAATCGCGGTTCGACCCATTTTACGGTTACGACCGTACATACGATGGTAACTGCAAAGGTTGACACTGCCATAAAGAAGTAGTTTGCCGTCGGCAACACGTAATAGTCGGGATCAATGATATGTGCGGCTTCGGTCGAGAGACCTGCCAACAACGGGTCGATGGTTCCAATCAAAATGTTCGCACTGTATCCTCCGCTCACACCGGCAAATGCGGCGGACATACCGGCAATGGGGTGCCGCCCGAGGGAATGGAAAATGATACCGGCCAAAGGAATCACTAATACATATCCTATTTCGGAAGCCGCATTGGAAAGTAGTCCTGCAAAAATGACCATGAAGGTGATAAATTGCGGCGGAGTTTTAACCAACATATAATTGATTGATGCTCTAATCAGGCCGCTGCTTTCAGCGACGCCGAGTCCGAGCAGGGCGACGAGTACGACTCCGAGCGGAGCGAAGGCCGTAAAATTTGTAACCAGGTAGAGGATGATGCGGTGGATTCCTTCGCGGGAGAGGAGATTGACGATGTCAACTTGTTCTCCGTTAGCGGGATGTGTCGCGTGCCAGCCGAAAAATGCACCGAGTGCGGACAGGATTAGGGTTGCGAGTGCGAGCAACCCGAACAAAATGGCCGGATGCGGCAGGGCGTTGCCGGCCTTTTCGATAAAATAGAGGAATCGTCCCATTAAAAAATACTTAGCACCCTGGCATAAACAACCGCTTGGGGCAGCACGATGATGCAATATAATATATTATAAGCGTGGATGCAAAACAAGGACAACTGCTCGACGGTGTACGAGCCCGGGGGCTCACGCAAGAGCCGGGGGCGTAAGCCCCCGGGTGAGTCTATGTCGAACTCTTTAACCATTAACCGTGTTTTCCTGATGGGTTATGGAACAATTCCATTCGGCATTGATTCATAAATTCATCAACGCATTGCTGCAAATGCTCCACATCGCCAATGTTGTCAAAAACGACATCGGCCCGACTTGCCTTTTCCTCCATAGAAAATTGCGCTGCTTCTCGCTGCTTCCACTCCGGCTCGGTCCAACCCCGGCTCTGGACGCGACTCCAACGAACTTCGGGCGGAGCATCCACAAAAATAATCAAATCGACGAAATGATCCCAACCCGATTCCAATAAAAGCGGTGCATCAAGCAAACAAAAAGATGCTCCCGCTCGGCGATGCTCTTCCCGTTGCCGATGAACCTCGTCAGCAATCAAAGGATGCGTCAAAGATTTCAGATAGGCAAGTTCCTTTTTGTCGGCAAAGACGATTGCGGCCAGTTTTCTTCGGTCGATTTCGAGACAATCATCAAACACAGATGTTCCCCAACGATTTCGTACGGCATCCTTAATGTTTGGGAGCAGCAAAGCCTGATGCCCGAGGGTATCCGCGGATATAATTGGGATGCCCCGCTGGCGAAACATTTCCGCGATTGTACTTTTCCCGCTTCCGATTCCGCCGATTATTCCCAGAGTTTTCATCATGGTTTCTGCGTATGATTGTCTCGTTTTTCGCACTGGAGTCAATAGACGCACTTTGCACACGCCTGGCAACTGTAATTTTCGCAAATAGGTAGGTTGCCGACCGCCGGGCGGCAACTGCGGTACTCCGCACCGGAATCGAAACCGCTTCCAGTCGGCTGCCGCCGACGCACCCGCCCGGCGGTCGGCTGCCTACCTTATTCCCCCTAATGTGAAACTTGCGATTGCCCTGCTTGCACACGCCAACTTGACATTTTCCGCTTGCCCTATTAGACTGGAACCGTATGGCCAAGTCGAAAAAATCAAAGCAGGAAGCAAAAAAGCAGGCCGCGAGCACCAACGAACGGACGATTGCCGAAAATCGAAAAGCCCGATATGAATATGTCGTGCTCGATTCTCTAGAATGCGGAATCGTCCTCGTCGGCAGCGAAGTCAAAAGTCTGCGAGGCGGTACCGTCGCCTTGGCCGAGGCTTTCGCAAAAGTCCGAAACGGCGAAGTTTGGCTCATCAACTGCGATATTCCCGAATATCTCGAAGCCAACCAGTTCAATCACAAACCGAAACGGGACCGAAAATTGCTCCTGCACCGCCGGGAAATTCAGCGTTTTGCGATGAAGGCCTATGAAAAAGGATTAACCCTTGTTCCGCTGAAAATGTATTTCAAGGAAGGCAAAGCCAAGGTGTTGCTGGGGTTATGCAAAGGAAAACAAGAATTTGACAAGCGGGCCGCCAAAAAGAAGGCCGAATCCGACAAAGGATTACGGCTCTCGCTCATGCGACGCCAACGTTGAACCAACGAAACCGCTCTGGACACACTCCGCGATAATCAGTATCCTTTGCCAGGCTCACGGAAGACAACGGTTTCTCACAATGCTTGGTCCCACATCTTCGATCAACAATTACACGGGCATTTTCGGCGTGCAGTCGGGAATGTCGATGGAACATCTCGCCAAAACGCTCTCCTCGACGTCCAAGCAGGGAATGCCGACGGACAGCGTAACGATTTCCTCGTCGGCAACGATGCTGCAAAACTTTCTCAATTCCGAAATGCAGAGCGGCGACAATTCGTCCGACCTCGGCGAACTCGATCTGGTCGGCCTCGCCCAACTGAAACAACGCGGCGATATGCTGGCCAATATGCTGCAACTGAAAATGAAGAATTTCGAGACCAATCTGATGTCGAACGTGCAAGGTGCCGGCTTGAATATGCAGGAAATGCACATCAAAAACGGCGACGATGGTCTGTCGCTGCTCGGCGATATGCCGAATAAAGAACCGCTGCAAAATCTGCTCGGCGGCATGCAGAACGAGTTTTCGGACATTGCCCGATTGGCCGAAGTGTTGAACATGTTGCAACAGATGGGCCCGGATAATGGACTCGCCGGCGCGTTTGGCGGTGCTCTTTCATCGGCAGCGCAGTATGCTCAGCAATCATCGCTTGACCGTTCATCGGTCAAGCGTCCCGATGCCGACTTCGTGATGCACATTTTGCAATCCGGCTCGTCGTTTACGTTCGAGTAAATGGCCTGTTTCTGGCCAGATTCCACCGCGGCGATGCCGCTGCGGACGGCTCCCTCCATCGTCGAAGGCAAACCCGTCTGCGTCCAATCGCCCGCTATCGCTCCGTTTGAAAATAACCCAAACGCCCCGGGACGCTGGGCATATATCAACGGCCCCGGCGAAAATATCGCCTCAAAACACGACGTCGTCCGGCAATGCCGAAGTTGCAACTCCGGCAAGCCAAACGATGTCCGAATCTGCTCCAAAACCCGATTCGCCAAATCCAAACTACCCGCCGCCGTGATTTCGGCCTCCGATAACAGCCGATGAGCCGCACTGATCACAACGGTATAATAATTTTCCGTGTCGCCCGCCGCATCGCCTGCCGTGTCGCTTGGGCAAGGCCGACATAAAAACTGCCCAATGCCGCCCGATAATGCACAGCAACGCACGCCGCTCTCTAAAATCGGCCTATCCAACCAGAGATGCACCGTCGAAATCGCGCCGGGCTCAAAACGCTCCAAACCGAGATGCTCCGCCCGACAAGGCAATTCCGACGCCTCAAGCACCTTCCAAAGTTGAAACGCTGGCAAGGCCAAAATGTACCGGTCAGACCGTTCAATCGAACCATCGGAAAATTCCAAGGCCGTAATCGTTAAAGAATTGTCCGCCTCACTGCGCTGCCAATGCAGTCGGTGCAGGCGTTTGAAAAAATGGAGCGATACTTCCCGTTCCGTCAGGGCCTTCGCTGCCGCCTCGTGATAAATTTGCCGTAACGGCACGGTCGGCAAATGCACCGACATCCCTTTTCGGCCTGCAAGAAACGCATCGCGTATAATTTTTTGCAGGGCTTTGACCGACGCGTAATCCGGCAACTCGCTCAAGGTACTTAAGATTAGGGGCAGCCAAAACGCGTCTTGGACATGCTGCGGGACGTGATGCTGTTTGAAGTATTGGGCAATCGAGATATCCGGCAGGGTTACTTTGCCGATTCGATGCAGCAACAACCCGGTTTTGATCCGATCCTTCATAGTCAAGCCCGGCATTGAGCAGAAGGAGGGGATAAATCGCCAGCACTTGGGCAAGAACGGCGATGGGGTCAGAGACCAATGCTGTTGTTTGAGCGTTACGAAGGGAATCGCGTCGGATTGCTCGAAAAAGTGTTCGAGTGCGAGTCGCTTGTGTAGGGCGAGGACTTCGGTGCAACAACCGAGGATGAGGTGTTGGCCGGTATCAATCCAATGTTTTTGAACGGGTTCAAAAAGCGACGCTACCCTACCGCCGAGGACACCGGCTCGCTCGAAGAGAGCGGTTTGGTAATCCTGATTTCTGGCGGCATCCGCAGCGGCAATTCCCGCCAGTCCGCCGCCAACAATGCTGATCGTTTTTTTCTGCGTCTTATTCAATGCATGTGGTGTTGTTTGCGTTCCAAAATGTCAATGTGTTCCGTGTCAATGTTTTCACCGAACCCGCATCGTGAGGTGGGGCCTCCCTGGCTTACGCCACGGGCTCTGTGAACACTATTGTTTCTGTTTCATTTCCTTTCTTTCTCAAAATCTGTCAATGTAACGATTTTCGTTTTTCCTAATTTTTTCAATGTTAGCAGGTCACGGTCGCCTGTAATCAAGTAGGCTGCATTACCGTCTTGTGCCAAGGCAAGGAGAAAATTGTCTTTGGGATCTCGACAAATTTCCACTACCGAACGCACGTCAACAATTTCGGCAATTTCAATAAGCATCTGAAGAAGCGCTTTAACCTGCTCCGTATCAAAATACCGACGAAATTTACGCCTTTTTGCCGTCGTTTCCAATTCCTTAAAAAGTTCTCTCGAAAATAAAATAGTTATCCTGTCAGAAAGGAGCAAACGTCGCAATCGTTGTTTGGTCGGTAACGACATGAGGAAACTGATCCACAAGTTCGTATCGACAACGATATTAACTTTTTTTCCGTTTCGCATAACGTCCCGTTCTGACTTTCTTGACTTCCCTCGTAATTTCATCCATACTCATCGGTTCCGGCATGCCCTGTTCTTCCTGATGCCGTTTCACTCGTTGCGACAGGCGGTCGAGGCGAGTCCGAAACGATTCCTGCTTTTCGATGCGTATCAGTTCCACGGCGGCCAATTCCTTCAAAATCCGCTCCGCCTTCGGATTGATAATTTCGATTTGCATAGTTTTTAACATTTTTTCACCTCCTCCAATTCGCGTTTCAGGTCGTCGATTTGGCTCTGCAAACCGTTCAATTTGGCTTTCAGGTCGCGTTCCCTTCTGTACGAAATGTACACGAGGGGAATTATTAACGCCAACAGGAATGCCGTATAGAGCATCAGTGCAAAATTCTCTATCAGTGCAAAATCTTCCATCGTTCTTCTCCCTGATAATGAGTATAATACAGAGTCTCCACGAACCCCCGACGCCCAGTGTACCATACAAAAACCGAATTTGCAACGGCCAGATTGCCGCTGATTTTAGCCAGTGCCTCACCGCACCGAAAACGTCTTTTGGAAGAAGCCGGCATCGCCTTCGAGACCATCCTGCCGGATGAATCTGCGGAAGATGACCGCCGATTTGAGGAATCCACCGAGGAATACGTCCGTCGGCTTGCATTCCAAAAGGCGAAAAACGTTGCGGACCGCCGGGAATGCGGCATCGTGATCGGCTGCGATACCATCGTGCTGTGCGGTGAGGATGTGCTGGAAAAACCGGTGGATAGAGCCGACGCTCGCAGAATGATTAGGCAACTTCGCGGACAAGTACACCAGGTCTTGAGCGGACTGTGCCTTGTGATGAAGGATGCCAGCCGGGAGATTCAGGTTCTGACGGAAACGGCAACGACGCAGTTGCTGATGCAGCCGATTTCGGATGGCGAATTGGAGGCGTATCTTGATACTGGAATTTGGCAGGGGAAATCGGGCGCGTTCGGGTATCAGGACTGTACGGGTTGGATTACGATATTGGAGGGCAGCGAATCGAACGTCGTCGGCCTGCCGATGGAAGTGTTGCAACGGATGCTAAGTCCGTAGAGCGTTACCGATACGGGACATAGAACGGTTTGATGTTACCCTGGTACGTACACATCACGCCGTCGGGAATGAGCCGGATTTCGTACTGGTTGCCCGTCAGAAAGTTGAGCATTCGATTTTGCAGCGGCTTGCCCAACGCAGCCGATAACGCCACATATGCCGTTTCGATGCCCGAACGCTCCTGGGCAAACAGTTGCATCTGTTCCGAAACCTCCTGCAACAAAAGCATTGAAAATATCGGCTCGTTTTCCGTCCCTCGCCGCTGACGCAGTTCCTCATCCAGTCGCTGCAATACCGGTTGACGCTGAAAATAAGGCACTGAACAGGAATTAGCGATCGCCTCCGATACCCGACGGAATACCGATTGATCGTACTCCGCACGCTGCGAGCCCGGTTTATTGTACTCCGCAAGTATTCGCCGACTCGTCAACTCCCGCAAAAGTTCCGGGGGGAGCAGTTCCGCAGGATTTTGCCTGTTTAGCCGGGCGAAAAAGAGGAGTCCCTCTTCCCGATACCGTTCCCAAATTGCCGTATCGGTCGTTCGGGTATTGATTTGATCCTCAAGAATTTCGTACAGTGCTTGATGATGTTCCCGTCGGCAATGCGGATGCCGGACAATCGACTGGGCCGTTTCCAACATCTGCAATCTGATACGGGCCGCCGTGCTTCGCAGGGGAAGCGAGCCGGATTCCGAAAACAATTCGGCAAGACGATAAACATACCGAACGGACTGCACCGCCTCGTCGAGTTGATTTTGCTGCAATGCCTGGTCGGCAACGGCCCGTTCGATCGCAACGTAGTCCAAAAAAGGGGCAATGTACTCATCGGCAAGGAATAATGAGGGCAATTTCGCCGGTAAATGCTCATCCTTATCCAACTGTTTCCGAACGGCAAGGCGTTTGGCTTCGGTGCGTTTGAGCACATCGCCGATTTCCCTGGTATCCTCGGTCGCAAGGATTTCGATTTCGCCGGCAAAGCGTTGATAAATTTCAAACTCCTGCCGAATGCGATCGAGTCCAGTGAGCGACAACAGTATGAGGATGAAGAAACGCACGCAGTCTCAGGAAATTATACGGGAGCCTCGCCTGATTATACCGCAAACACCCGTTGCCGCAATGCGCAAGAACGGGAGACATTGTCATTTGGGTCAAAATCGCCTAAAATCAAAGGCCCCGCGTATTCGCAATGACTTTATGCCGCGACTCAATTTCTATGCCGTCCTGATTGCCGTTGCTGCCTATTTCCTACTGTCGGGAATCTCGATTCAAGATCGGCTGCTCCTTTCGACGCTTCACCAAATCGAACGCAGCGCGCTCGTCGAACCGTCGGCAACGGAACTCTTTGAAGGAGCAATGGCCGGGATGATGCAAATTCTGGCCAATGAGTACGGCGATGGTTACTCAACATACATCCCGCCGAGCAGATTGACCCGCTATCAAGATGATCTCTATAACCGGTATACAGGCTTCGGCATCTGGTCGAGAATTTTTGAACAAGACGAGGAAAAAACTCTTTTTGTCGGCTATCCTTTTGCCGATTCGCCCGCCTATCACGCAGGCCTGCGCTCCGGCGACCAAATTGTTAAAATTGACGGTACACCGATTGCAGGCAAGACAAACCGAGAAATCTTCAGTTTACTCGGGCAAAGCCGTGAAGCCGAATCTCAATTGTCGGTCTTGCCGTTCGGCCAAACGGAAATCCAGGACTTCTTCGTCCTCCGCGAAATGAATCGCCTGGACAGCGTGGAAGGCGATTTTCGGGATGCAGAAAGCCGAACATTTTTGCTGGAAACACATCCGCGAATCGGATACATTCGGATTACCTCGTTCACGGAATCGACGGCCAACGAGTTCCGTTCGGCATTGGATAAAATGATGCAAAGCGGCGCGGAATCCTTTATCTTGGACTTGCGGGACAATTCCGGCGGCGATGTGCGAAATAGCATAATGATCGCCCAAATGTTGATTGCGCCGAGTCCCGAGAACAACGTAATTGTTACGGTACGGCCACGAAACGGACCGGAACGCAAACGCACGTTCGGCAGCACGCCGCCGCGATGTACCCTGCCGATGGTCGTGTTAATCAACGGCGAAACGGCAAGTTCATCCGAAATTCTAGCGGCCGCTTTGCAGGATTATCAGCGTGCAACGGTCGTGGGAACGCGGTCGTTTGGAAAGGGCGTGATTCAGAGCATAATGCCGTTGCCTTTTCAATTAGGGATGCTGCAACTGACCAATGCGGAATACCTTCGGCCTAATGGGGCGAACATTCACCGCAGGGTGGATGCGGTGGATTCGGATGATTGGGGCGTCGTGCCGGATATTGTTGTCGAATCCTCGGAATCGCAACAGTTGGCCGTATTGCTTTATCGTTCATTGCGTTCCAATGTTATTTCGCCGCAGCGTGAGGCGGTGCTTGCGATGTTCCGGCGGATGATTATTGAGGAGCAAAACGGCCAGGAAGGGGCTCCGTTTGACCTGCGGGGCACGGCTCCGTATTACGATGTGCAGATTGACGAAGCGGTTCGGCTGTTGCAATAAGGCGCCAACCTGCACGCGGCGCTTGACGCCAAGCCTCACATCTCTTATACTGCTTCCCAATGGAACATTCAACGATTGCCCTTAAAAAACGCACTCCCAGTACGCTCGCCCTCGAAGACGGTCGCTGCTTTCACGGTATTTCCGTCGGATTCGAAGGAATCGCAAACGGCAACGTCATTTTCAATTCCACGATGGTCGGCTATCAAGAAGTCCTGACCGATCCGGCCAGTGCCGGTCAAATCGTCGCATTCACCACGCCCCAAATCGGAAATACCGGCGTCAATTCCGAAGACAATGAGTCCCTCAAGCCGACCATTCGAGGCCTGCTCATTCGGGAACTTTCGACCCGCGTTTCCAACTGGCGAGCAACTGAAAGCCTGCCCGACTTCCTCAAACGCAATCAAATCGTCGCTCTGTCCGAAATTGATACCCGATCGCTCACGCAGCAC
The DNA here is from genome assembly GCA_009778035.1 of Planctomycetaceae bacterium. GTDB lineage: Bacteria > Planctomycetota > Planctomycetia > Pirellulales > Thermoguttaceae > WRKP01. The sequence goes on along the minus strand of WRKP01000020.1, from coordinate 5,040 downwards.
TTGCGATCGCACGGAACCAAACGCGGAATCATCGCCGCCGGCGATTGGAATCCTGATGAACTCGTCAAAAAAGCCCAGGAATCGCCCCGACTCGAAGAAATGAATCTCGTCGAATCGCTTCGCGTAACGGAGCCGACGGAATGGTCGGAGGCCGATTCGGTCGGCCAGCCGGTTTGCAATAAGCGAGTCGCCGTCGTGGATTTCGGCGTCAAACGGAGCATGTTGCGTTCCTTGGCATCGTTGGGAGCCAAGATAACTCTTTTTCCGGCAACGAGTTCAGCAGAAAACATCTTAAAATTTCAACCGGAGTGCGTCGTGCTTTCCGGCGGTCCCGACAGTCCCGCCGAACTGGATGGTGTTGTCGGCGAGATTCAGAAACTCATCGGCAAGGTGCCGATTTTGGGGATTGCGTTGGGCCAGCAACTTTTGGGTAAGGCGTTGGGTGCAGAAACACAAAAATTGCCTTTTGGCCATTACGGAACGCAGCCGGTGTTAGACAAACGGACGGGCAGGGTCGAAATGACGCAGCAGAATCACCGTTTTTGCCTTGTGCCGGAGTCGTTGCCGCCGGAAGTTTATGTTTCGCATATCAACTTGAATGACAACACCGTCGCAGGCTTTCGGCACAAAAGTTTGCCGATAGTTGCGGCACAGTTTTGGGCACCCGGGCTTTTTGAGTGTGTGCATAACCCGGAGGCTCACGCCTCCGGCTCGTGTTGCCTGGCATCCACCGCTTCATAGGCAGGGCAACCGCAAGTTTCACATTAGTGAAAAAGGTAGGCAGTCGACCGCCGGGCGGCTGCGTCGGCGTAGCCGACTGGGAGATTCAAAATGCGGAGTACCGCAGTTGCCGCCCGGCGGTCGGCAACCTACCTATTGTGTTGCCTTGCATCCACCGCTTCATAGGGGGACTGATTTTTTTATCCGTAATGCTATAATGGAGTCAATGCTTTCGTACCGGCTTCACTACGTTTTTGTCGCAGTCTTTCTGCTCTGTTTCCTGGTCGGCTTTGCCGAGGGCCGAAATCCGCCGCCCGTCTTCGAATCCGACTACGTCCTGCCCGAAACCGAAACGCCCGGCCCTATTTTGCCCAATACCGCCAAAAATTTCGTTACCGTGGGCATGTCCCTCTCCGTAACGCTCTACGCCCTCTTCCTCGTCATTGCAGGTCTTGCCGTTCATTATTGGCGGTCGCGAAAAATACTTTTCTGCCTCGCCATCGCTTCCGTAGTCATCCTGGGTTTTCTCCTCCAAGGATGTCCCTGTCCCGTCGGAATGTTCCAAAATATCGTTCAAGTTTTCGTCGAACCAGCAGCAGGCATCTCTTGGACCGTCATCCTGCTGTTCACATTACCGCTTTTGGCCGCCCTGTTTTGGGGCCGAATTTTCTGCTCCTCCGTGTGTCCGCTCGGTGCCGTCCAAGAACTGATTGCATTCAAAAATCTGAAAATTTCTGACCGATTCGAGCACATATTCGGGCTTTTTCGCTTTTTTTGGCTCGGAATCGGCATTTTCTGCGTTGCGGTCGGGCTGGGCTATATCGTTTGCCGATATGACCCCTTCGTTGCCTTTTTTTGGTACGGCGGAATGTATCCCGTGTTGATTTTCGGCTTTATCGTGTTGGCCGTTTGTTTTTTTATCGGTCGGCCCTTTTGCCGGTTTATGTGTCCTTACGGGGCACTGCTCGGTGCCTGCGGCTCGGTTGCCGCCCGAAAGGTTTCCATCACGCCGGGCCGATGCGATCAGTGCAAATTATGCGAGCATGTTTGTCCATACAATGCGATTTTGGCACCGGCCAAGGAGCCAACGGCGGCTGAACGACGGTCAGGGCCGATGAAAATGATCATTGCGATTCTTGCTTTGCCGTTGTTGGTTTTGGTTTTTGCCCAAATGGGCGGTGCGCTTGCTCCGCGATTGGCGGGTTTGAATCAGGATGTCCGAACGGCGAAGTTGCTTTATCTTGAGGAGACGGGTTGGGTGCCGACGCTGGGAACGTCGCCGGAAACGCGGGGCCTGATGCAGACGGGCACGGATACGTACGAGATTAAGCAGCGGGGCATTGAGGCGTACCGAATGTTTGGCGTTGCCGGATTCGGATTGGGCGCTTGGATTGGCTTGATTATTGGCATTAAATGGGTATCGCTTACGATACGGCATCGCCGAAGGGAATACGAAGTTGATTCATCGCGTTGCTTTGCCTGCGGTCGGTGTTTTTGGTATTGTCCTAACCAGAAGGGGCAGCGTTTACTCCTGATAGGCGACTAGAGCGTATTCAGAATTGGTCTGGACGTCCCCTCCGTCATCCCGGCGCAAGCCGGGATCCAGGCATTGCGAGTGATGCCGGTTCCTCTGGATTCCGGCTTCCGCCGGAATGACGATTTTTCCAAAGCAAAAGTGGATACGCCCTAATACACCGCGTTTGTTAATGTTATACTATACATCGCCAACGCGGTACATAAAACGGATCAAAAAATGTGCGCAACGACAACCACGCGGGTTCCGATGCCCGAACAACCCGCAAACGTTCGAACCAAAAACTTTTTGGAAGTTCCCCTCGGCTACACGCCCAATATGGCTCAATCCGAAGCCAAACGCTGTATCCAATGCAAAAAGCCAAAATGCGTAGAAGGCTGTCCCGTCGGCGTGCAAATCCCGGAATTCCTTAAACTCGTCCAAGAAGGCAACTTCGCCGCCGCTACGGACAAAATCAAAGAAACCAACGCCCTACCCGCCGTCTGCGGACGCGTTTGTCCCCAAGAATCCCAATGCGAAGCACTGTGCATTCTCGGCAAAAAATCCGAACCCGTCGCCATCGGGCGATGCGAACGATTCGTTGCCGACTACGAACGTGAACACGCTGCGCCCCGTCAGACTGCCCAACGGCAAACGAACGACAAAAAAGTTGCCGTCATCGGAGCAGGCCCCGCCGGCCTGACCGTTGCCGGAGACCTCATTCTGCTCGGATACGACGTTACCATTTTCGAAGCCTTTCACAAACCCGGCGGCGTGCTGATGTACGGGATTCCCGAATTCCGCCTGCCTAAAACGATTGTCGAATACGAAATCGAAGGCCTGAAAAACCTCGGCGTTAAAATTGAATTGAACCAGGTCGTCGGCCAAACGGTTACGATTGACGAACTCCTGAACGAAGACGGCTTTGCGGCGGTATTCATTGGGGTCGGTGCGGGTTTGCCTATGTTTCTCAACTTGCCCGGCGAGGATTTGAACGGTATTTTTGCGGCTAACGAGTATCTGACTCGGGCAAACTTGATGAAGGCGTATTTGTTTCCCCAAACGGACACGCCGATTGCTCGGGGAAAAAATGTTTGCGTGATCGGCGGCGGAAATGTTGCGATGGATGCTGCCCGAACGGCTGTTCGGCTCGGGGCGGAAACGGTCAAAATCGTTTATCGCCGCTCGAAAACGGAACTGCCTGCTCGGGCCGAGGAAATCCATCATGCCGAAGAGGAGGGAATTGAGTTTTTGTTTTTGACGAATCCGAAAGCCTATCTTGACGATGGGCAGGGCAGGGTTCGAGCGATGATTTGCGACCGAATGGAACTTGGCGAGCCGGATGCGTCTGGCCGTCGTCGTCCGATTACGGTTCCTGGTTCGGATTTCGAGTTGGCAACGGATTGTGTGATTATTGCGGCGGGAGGGCATGCGAATCCGTTGTTGACGAAGAACACACCGGGTTTGGACTTGAATAAATGGGGCAATATCATTGCGGATGAGAGTGGCCGAACGAGTCGGGCGAAGGTTTGGTCGGGCGGCGACATTGTAACGGGTTCGGCAACGGTCATTTTGGCGATGGGAGCTGGTCGCGTTGCTGCGGGAGACATTCATCGAGCGCTGGCGGAGCCCGTGGCGTAGGGAGGGTGTTCGCCTGTAATATAACGACGTTGAAACCACACGTAGCAATGAATAATATATGAAGCTGTTCATATTAGATTTTGTAAGAGTTTTTCAAGAACAGCGACAGTTCCCCTGAGTTTTTCTATCGTGCCGTCCAAGCAGAAATCGCTTGTGTACAGTTTTTCGGCAACACGTTTTCCTTTTGATTCAAGAAAGAAGGCAGAGTTTGTTTCTCGGAGATAGCCCTCGTCTAACAGATCAAGGAATTCATGTTCCACTGTTTCATCGTCCAAGTCAATACTGTAAAGTGCGAAAGCACCTTTTTGAAGAAAAACATAAACATCTTCGTCCCTTAACGCTCCCATTTTGATGAATCCACAGTAACAGCAGCAGATGCTTATCAAAGGGACGAGATTGCAACGAGTCGGCAAAAAAATTTTCAACCCCTTCAATGTCGCTACGTCTGATTGTTTTTCCAGCATCGTCGTCAGAATCTCGTGCGTATAGATCAAAACAGATGTCGTCATCATTCAAACATATACTGTCGTTGTCGATGTTTTGTCTTCCGATAAAAACGTCCAGTAAATCGGTGTCTACGTTGATGGTTTCAGTCATTTTTGAACTTGCGTGCGGTCAGAAGCGAGGCAAACCCTGTCTGCATATTTTACAATAGGGCAAAGAATATGGGAAGTCCCAGTGAGAAAGATAGGACTCTGCGTTTGCTTCCTGATACAACAGATTCGGTGATTGGAAATGACTCAGAGGTTGGAAATTCCACTTTTTCTAAAACCCCTGAAAATAAAATTGCGTTACTTCCGTGAAGGGAGGGCGCGTACAAATCTGCGGACATAATCAGCATTGTCCAATTGGCTAGCAATGCACCACTTTGACACGTGGGGTTTACTCCGCTTCAAATAGGCGTGCCGCTCCCATCTGAGCGTCTCTTGTTGCCGGACTTGGCAAGTATTTTGTAGCACGCAATCAAATGTCAAACTGGTTTTACTACGACAGCAACGGTCAGAAACAAGGCCCCTACACCTCTGCGCAGTTCAAAGAACTGGCCAAGCAGGGAGTAGTTACGCCGGATACCATGATCGAGACCGCGGAGGGAAAAACCGCTCCAGCGCGAAAAGTTAAGGGATTGACATTCACAGAAACAGCACAAACAGCATCGACACAGAAAA
>WRKP01000019.1 GCA_009778035.1 Planctomycetaceae bacterium | reverse complement strand
CGTTAATACCAAAGAGATTAAGGCATTTGCATTAGATAGTGCTTATATCAAAGGTCATCCTGGCGGAACCGGTTCGCCAAAAAAAAGGACCGCAAGCCATCGGCAAAAGTAGAAGAGATTAACTACTTCGATACGCCCGATAGTGGCAGATGAAAGTAGCCGATTGCGCGTCGCTTGTCATTGATGTTAGTAGTAGAAAAGCTGACAGTAGAATTGTTGATAGTAGAAGTAGCGAAGAGCAATCGCAAGAAGCCGTGGGAGTACGATAGGGAATGTATAAGCATCGAAATATTGTGGAGCGTAACTTCCACAGTATCAAGCAGTTCCGGCAAGTGTTTGCGAGGCATGATAGATCAGATGAAACTTATAATGCTTTTATTGCCATCGCAAACATCGCCGTCACGCTAAAAAATTAGTGTAAATACGCACTAGGCATATACACATTCTTCATAACATTCCAACAGTGTTCCACCAGATTCAACCAGGAGAACAATCTGGCAAATATCAAAAAGAAAAACCAATGAGGACGCTTCCGATCAAAATGCCTTTGAGTAAAAATATGAGCATGTAAGGGACTTTGTCCCGAACCATAGTTTTCTTCGGAGAAAGACGATACAACATCGTTGACAAGAGATGGTTTAGGGCATATGAGAGGCAGATTCCGGCAAAACAAAAGCACAAATGTCTGCAAAACCCCGAAAAATTAGCGAAAATAGGCCGAACTTTCCCGGATGCGAGCATTGCCCCGTTTGCCAGCGCGACGCTCGCAAAAACCTTGCCCTGGAAATTTTCGCACAGTTACGCTATACTACGGAACTAAATGGCCAATTCGGCGTTTAGTATCTTACCGTCAATACCTTGCCGTCAGTCCCAACGGCAAAAGCGAAAATGGAGGTGTTATGCGAATTTTAGCGATTGTTTCAGCGTTGTCCTTGGCTTTTTGCACGATTCTCGTTGCCCAAGGTCCACGGCAGCCCGTGACCGGAGTAATGCCGCAACCGCCGCAACAAGGTGCAGGTCCCGGCGGCAGATTTGTCGCTCCACCACAAGGGGCTATGCCAGGAGGCGGACCGCCGCCTTGGATGCAAAACGCAAATCCGCAACAAGGTCAACAGCAAGGCCGACAGGGAAGACAAGCCGCTGGACAAGGGAATCCGCCGGGCGGCAACCAGGCCGGTGCGATGAATCCCAATCAGGTCTCGCAAGCCATTGCCAGACTCCGCTCGATGGATGCCAACGGGAACGGAATCCTCGAAACCAATGAAATCCCGCCAAACCAGCGAGAACGCGTCAATGCGATGATTACGCAACTGGGCGGCAATCCTAATGCCCAGCAAATCAATTTGGCGAATCTGGAACGCCGTGCTCAAAATAACTCGCAGCAAGCGAATAACAATCGGCAACAACAGCAAAACGACAATCAACAGGGCCGACCGCAACGGCCACAGCAGCCGCCGGTCGAGCCGCTCGTTCGTCCTTTTGGCGAGACTCGGCCAGCGGAAACGCCGGTGTTGGGTTTTGGACAAAGGCCAGCAACGCAGAGTGCTCAAACAGCCCGAGAGGGCGGTCGGCAACGGGAACGGGAAATGGCGATCGCTCAAGCAAATCAGCAGAGTGCCGTAGCGGCCGCACGCAATGCCAATACGGTGAGGCAATCAGCCGTTTATGAAAGTATTCCGGCGAATGTTCGGACGAATCAGGCTTTTTCCTGGTTTTTTGAGTATGATGCCGACCAGGATGGCCAACTCACCATGGTGGAGTACATCAATGGGCGCGGCGGCGTTTGGAATAATGAACTCGCCAGGGAATTTGTGTCTTTGGACAGAAACGGCGATGGTTTAGTAACGGTAGAGGAGGCATGGGCAACGATCCGCGAATGGGATGCGGAGCGTTTGCAAGCGGAGGCGGAGCAAGCCGCAGCGCGGCCGAACCTCAATCAACCGGCGGCGGCTCCTCCAGCGGCAACGGGTCCGGGACGTCCTCGAGACAATCAGACGAATACGGGACCGAATTCCAATCGGCGGCGTTAATTCAGACGTTAGGGAGTATTCAGAATTGGTCAGGACGCCCCTGCGTCATCCCGGCACAAGCATTGTCATCCCGGCACAGGCATTGTCATCCCGACGCAAGCCGGAATCCAGAGAAACGGCATGCACGCCGCTCGGCTGGATTCCGGCGTTCGCCGGAATGACGATAACATATCCACGCCAATTCGGGAAATTCGCTAACTCTTGCTCGATGCGTCAGCCGGGATGGGCGAAAATCCGCACGCGTTTCACATAATCATCGAACTGTTCCCGAGACATCGCCCGCACGATCGGCGAAATGTCCTCCAATGCAAGGTATCTGTCCGACTTCGGAAAGTAGACCTCTATCTTAATCTCGATTTCCTTCTTAACCGGCGGTGCATCTATCAAGACGGATAATGGCGAAGATGTATCCGCATCAGTACGGTATTGATTCGCCAATTCGCAGAGTTCCAAATAAGGCTTGCCCGCCAGTTGATGATACATCTCCGGCTGCTCCAAAATGCTAAATTGAGCAACACGCTTATAAAGTTGCCGACGCACGCCAAAAAGTCCCTGTGCAAGTTTTTCCATCGGAGTTCCCTTCGACGCATCCAAGAAAAACCGGATCGCATCGTCTTCCGATAAGCGAACATACTGCGAAAATTCAATTTTGCCGATATGATACAATTCGCAAAACAGCCGTTGCAGCATTGCCGTTGCCGACCGGACGGCATGATGCCAGTATACTTCGCTGAACATCACATATCGTGCAAAGATCATCAATTCCGTTGCCGTCTTGCCCTTTTCGGTAATTGCCAACCCATCGCCCGATGCGTTCAAACACAGGCTTCCAATCAGTCGGCCTTGGTCGAGTTGCAGGCCGTAGGGGACGCCGGCGTGCAGACTGTCGCGATAAAGATAATCCATTTTGTCGATGTCGATAGGCCCTGACAGAATCGTTGCCAGCAATCGGTCAACGGATGATTCCGTTTTGCCGATCAGCAGATTGATGATTTCTTGCGGTTCGATGTTCCAATCTTTTCGGAGCAGTTCGGCCAGTTCGCTTTGTTCGATGAAGGCGGCGGCGAGTTCTTCGTGATGGGGAATGCCGGGCAGGCGAATGTCCTCAATCAGGTGGCAAAAGGGATAATGTCCGATGTCATGGAGCAATGCGGTGATGATGAGTCGTTCGGCATCGCGTTGAGTAACCTGCTGGGCGAATTCGGGAACGTGGTTTAGGCGTTTGAGGAGGAGCAGGGCAAGGCGGTAAACTCCGAGAGCGTGCTCGAATCGGGTATGTCGTGCGGCGGGATAGACGAGGGAAACGAGGCCGACTTGGGTAATTTTCGCGAGGCGTCGGAAGGGTTCGGTATCGATCATTCGGCGGACGCGGTCCGTAAGGGGAACGCTCAACTCCGGCGGAATGCGGATGGAGCCGGTGTGCGAATCGAGGCCGATGATTTCGGGAATCATGTACATTTGGAATTGGCATGTAATGGATTTGTTCATTATATGGTACAATTTAGCGAATGGGCGGAGTGTCGCGTTTATTGGTTGTATCAGGTCCATCCGGCGTCGGGAAGGGAACGCTGTTGCGGAGAGTCGTTGCTGAATGCGGACTGCCGCTGACAATGAGCGTGTCCGCTACGACTCGCAAGCCTCGGCCCGGCGAAGTCGATGGCGAACATTACTATTTTTTGAGTCCTGCCGAATTTGAAACCAAACGGCAAGGCGGCGAATTCCTGGAATGCTTTGAGGTTTTCGGGACCGGAACCTGGTACGGCACGCTGCGGAAAACAGTCGAGGATGGGCTTGCCGCCGGACATTGGGTCGTGCTGGAAATTGATGTAAAAGGGGCAAAAAAGGTCAAAGAGCAGTTTCCCGACGCGATGATGATCTTTATCGAGCCGAAAAGTTTGGATGTTTTGCAGGAACGCCTTCAGGGACGCGGCACGGAAACGGAAGATGCGATGCAGCGTCGCTTAGCGACGGCAATCGGCGAACTCCAGCATGCTGGCGAGTTTGAGTATCGGATTGTCAACGATGATCTCGACCGGGCCGTGAGGGAGTTCATTTCGCTCTTGTGCCGCTGAAAACCAGCCGTGCCAAAGGGAAGTTTTCATGCTATAATTCCGAAAACGACTTTTAGACATTCCCTATGACATCACGTTGGATTTCCAAACGCGCCGGATCCTTCGAAGCATCCGGTATCCGAAGAGTTTTTGACCTTGCCGCTAATCTGACCGATCCCATCAACCTCTCTATCGGACAGCCCGATTTCGATGTGCCCGAAAAAGCAAAAAAAGCACTCATCGACGCCGTCAATTCCAAAAAAGGCGGGTACACTCCCACACAAGGACTCGCCGTACTACGCGATACGCTCCAAAAACGAACGCTCGAAAAATATCCCCATCCCGACCGCGACATCTTCCTCGCCAGCGGAACCAGCGGTGCGCTGGTTTTGGCTCTGCTTGTCGCCATTGATCCAGGCGATGAGGTCATCTTCTTCGATCCCTACTTTGTCATGTACGACGCCCTCGTCAAAATGGTTGGCGGCGTGCCCGTTACCGTCAGTACCTATCCTGATTTTCATTACGATCTCAACCGCCTCGCCGATGCCATCACGCCGAAAACGAAGGCCATCCTCTTCAATTCGCCAACCAACCCGACCGGAATGGTTGCAACCCGCGAAGAAGTCAAAGCCGTTGCGGAACTCGCGGCCAAGCACGATATTTTGCTGGTCAGCGACGAAATTTACAGTGCATTTTGCTTTCAGGAGTTCGTGTCGCCAGCCGAATACAATCCGCAAACGCTGGTGCTCGACGGTTTTAGCAAATCGCACGGAATGCCGGGCTGGCGGGTCGGCTACGCACACGGGCCGAAGGAGTTAATCGAGCAGATGCTCAAATTTCAGCAGTTTACGTTTGTCTGTTCGCCGCATGTCGGCCAACTCGGTGCTTTGGCGGCATTGGATGTCGATATGTCCGAACATATCGACGCATATCGCAAGCGCCGCGATATGATTTACGATGCTTTGAAGGATGATTATGAAATCAACAAGCCGGAGGGGGCGTTTTATATGTTTCCTCGGGCACCGTGGGGGACGGGCACGGAGTTTGTCGAAAAGGCGATCATGGATCATTCGATGTTGATCATTCCGGGCAGTGTTTTCAGCACGCAGGACACGCATTTTCGCATATCGTATGCGGCAACGGAAGCGACGATCCAGCGGGGAATCGAGGCGTTTCGGAAGTTGGCGGGAAAGTAGCCGAAACAGGTGCGGGGTGTGCAGGGGGGCGAGATACGTGAGCCATCCGGTAAATCACCATTAACTCCATTCTCGCGTGTAATTTCTCGCGTACAATGCAACGGCTTGACAATTCTGCCGTCAGCGATTACACTGACTTCCGTAACAGAGGACAAAGGCGTTTGCGACGGCTGGATTCGTACCAGATCATCGGCAAGCGCCTTTTTTATTGCGATGAGGCCAAAATAATGATAAAAATCATAGACTACAAAGCCGGTAACGCTCCAAGCGTGATGAATGCCGTGACCCATCTTGGCTTTTCGGCAACGTATGCCCGGCTGCCGCAAGATATTGCTGATGCAACGCATATCATCCTGCCGGGAGTCGGCAGTGCAAAAGCGACGATGGATTCCCTGCGTCAGATGGAATTCATTGACGCGTTGGAAGTTGCCGTGTTGCGAAAAAAGGCTCTGTTTTTGGGAATCTGCGTCGGAATGCAGATCCTTTTTGAACACAGCGAAGAGGATGATGCCGAATGTCTCGGTTGGCTCGAAGGACGCGTCGTTAAGTTTGATATGTCCAAGGTCCGAGTCCCGCAGATGGGATGGAATCAGGTGCGATTTGTAAAGAGTGCTTTTGGCGATATGGGAGAGGACTTTTTTTATTTTGTGAATTCGTATTATGCAAAGCCGGAGAGTGCTGCGGATGTATGGGGAACGGCGGAGTATAATGGAAGTTTCACAGCGGCGGTGTGTCGGGAGAACATTTTTGCGACGCAGTTCCATGCCGAAAAGAGCGGCGAAGCGGGCTTGGCGTTGCTTAAACGTTTTTTGTATTGTGAGCAAATTTCCTGTTAAATTTCCACACCCCACGGGACACTTACCCCAACGCCAGCAACTCATCTTCCGGTGCCTCCAACTGCGGAATCGACGAGCCCGCTATCGTTTGAATCTGCGTTACAAAATCCGTCGTGTTACGCAACATCATCTCCAACTGCTCATCCCGTTTCTTCCATATCTTCTGCATCGCCTCCTTCTCCTTTTGATAGCCCTCACGAAGCGTCGTAAAGCCCGATACGACTCGCTTAATCTGCTCCACAAACTTGCCGTCCGTCAAATAATCGTACAACATCTGCATCTTCTCGCCCTTATTCGTCTGCGACGTTCGCACTTCCCCAAGCCGGATGAGACTCTCCCGAAGAGCAACAACAAGGCCTTTCAATTCCGTAACCGAACAAACCCAAACGCCGTCAAGCAATCCAAGATGTTCCAAATTTTTCGGCATCGTTCGCGTTACCAAAACGGAAACATCCGCATTTTCCCGTTCCGCATCGGATTTCAGTTTTTCAATCCAAGCATGATTAAAGTCCTTCGTGTTCTTGCTTTCGTAGATAATGATGCCGATTTCGGTGCCGAATCGGTTCCGCACAAATTGCTTGACATCGGCACCGGTTTTTCCTTTGCCGATTTCCTCGATGGTATCCGAGGGAAATGTTGTTTGCAGAAATTCTTCAATCATCAGTTCTTGCACTTCGCCTTGCAGTTGTTGCGAACCTTGTTCGGCCTTGCGTTTCATTTCTTCGGCCAGGTTGCGTTGGTCTTCTAATTGTTTTTTGAGTTCTTGGATTAAACTTTCGTGCCGTTGGGCTTCGCGTTTGGCGACCAGTTCGACTTCGTCTTTGAGTTGGAGCGATAATTTTTTTTCGAATTCGAGTTCAAAGTTTTGTTTTTGCGATTCGAGTTGCCGTTTGAGGCGTTCATTCTCGATTTGGGCGTTTTTGGATTCGTGGAGTTGTTTTTTCAGTTCGGCGGTCTCTTCGGACTGCGACCGCAGTTGCACTTCGTATTGGGATTTGAATTTGTCTTCGGTTTGTTTTGTAATTTCCTTTTCGCGTCGAGCGAGTTCGGCACGGGTTTTTTCGGCAATTTGTTTATCGATTTCCGATTCTTTTTGTACGAGTTCGGCAATTTTTGTTTGGTATTGTTTTTGATATTTTTCTTCGATACGGTTTCCCAGGACTTCTTCGACGTCGAGTGTCGAGTTGCAGGTTGGGCAGGTAATTTTCGTGTATGGCGTCATAGCAGATATTTTAGCAACCGGCGTGGAAAAATTCAGAGGGTTCGGAGCCCGTGGCGTGAGAATAAGAAACGAAAAATTCGCAATCTTACGATTGATAATGTTTGCAGCATCTTGCTCCAAGACGGCACTCATGGTACACTGCGGCTATCGCCTCTTTTTTCGGCGATGTAGCGTCGGACTCCTGTCATGAACACGCCCCTGCACATTGCGATTCAAAATGGCAACATTGAAATTATCAAGGCACTGCTTGCCAATGGGTGCTATATCAACACCCGCAATGCCGATGGACAAACTCCACTCGAATTGGCAACGGCACTGAACAACGAAGAAGTCATCCATCTGCTGCTAGAACATGATGCCGATCATCTGCCCCCGCCGCCGAGCGAAATCTTCGGGAATCAGACGCTCGCGGTGCCGCAACGCAAAAAACGCATTACTTTTTGGTCTGCCTTGGTTTGCATTATACTCGGAGTAATGGCTTTCGTTGATATCGTTTACAATACTTTTATAATCTCTGCTTTAGTCGGCTTCCTTCATCACCTCGAAATGAAAAGGGTAGCGACCTTATATGGAGCGATATACATGTTCTTTCTGTTACCATGCAGTTTTGCCTATGCGTTATGCTACTTTTTCTGGCTTCTTCGGTTATGGGAAGAGGTTCCGCGTGAATTTGCCCGAACGACGCCAGCAATGGCTGCCGGACTTTCGCTCATTCCGATTTTTGGTTGGTACTGGATGTTTGTCGCATTGGGAGGACTCTATCGGGACATGAACAGAGCGATGGAATCACGCGGACACACCCAACGGTTCAATGCCATTCTGATTATTGCCGCTTGTTTCCTTTGGCTTATCAGCGATCTGTGTTTATCAGGATTGGGATTTGTGGCGGATAGGGCATCGGAGATTTGTGTTGCTCACCCTCTTGTGTTTGTTTCCTTTTTTGTTTTTTGCATTTTGTCTTTTCTGATGTTAATTTTTACCGTTGTGATTTATTTTATCATCCACCGCGATGTTCTTAAATTTATGGACATTTGGACGCATTTGGAAACGTAACGGCCGCGACGCACGTCGGTGGCCGGAATGACATATTTTTTTCATCCATAGAATACGTGAAACGCAAGCGGAAGATTGCTTCCCAGTTCATTCTGTTATACAATGCCAATCTATGTGGCAGCATATCCAAGGACATGACTCGATACTAAACCGCTTTCGGCAAGCCTTCCAGCGTGGCCGACTCGCCGGTTCCTTCCTCTTCGTCGGCCCGCCCGGCGTCGGGAAACGCCGATTCGCCTTCGCACTCGCAACCGCCCTGCTCTGCAAACAACAAAATCACCTGTCGCCCTGCGGAGAATGCGACTCGTGCAAACTGTTCGGCAACATGGACCCAACCGATGTTGACTTCAATGCCGATCCCTTTCTGCCGCCGCATCCCGACTTGTATTACATTGCCAAACCGCCAGATAAGTCCTTTTTGCCGATGGAACTGCTCGTCGGCGACAAAGAACACCGCGGCAAAGCCGGATTGAGCTATAATATCTCCCGAACGCCCTTCCTCGGCAACCGAAAGGCAGCAATTATCAACGATGCCGACTTTTTCAATGCGGAAGGAGCAAACGCTCTCCTCAAAACATTGGAAGAGCCGCCGACCGATGCAGTTTTGATCCTCATCGGCACTTCCACGGCAAAACAGTTGCCGACCATCAAAAGCCGATGTCAAATCGTGCGTTTTTCGCCGCTCCCGACGGAAGTTTTATCATCCATTCTCGTCAGAACTGGCATTGCAGCATCTGCGGAGCAAGGCGAGCGTTGGGCAATGCAAGCCGAGGGCAGTTTGGATCAAGCGAGGGAACTTGCGGATGGCGATGTCGAAACATTGCGGTCGGAATTGCTTAAAAGTTTGACGGCTCCGCGTTGGGATGCCGTTGGTCTTGCGGCGAAACTGAATGGATTGGTCGAAGAACTCGGCAAGGATGCACCGCCTCGCCGTCGCCGAACGCGTTTGATATTTGGATTGGCCATTGAACATTTCCGTAGCGAAATGCGAGCGGACGCCTCTTCGGATACAGCGCGCCGCAGTGCTCGGCGGTTGGAACGGACGCTCGATGCAGTGGAGCAAGTCGACCGCAATGCCAACTTGCCGTTGGTGATTGAGACCTGGGCGGTCGCGATGGGCGGTTGACGGCTGGAGCAAAGCCGAATAAATCTAACTTTCCGGCAGTTGCACCTTCTTTTTCTTGCGATACTTGCGTTTGTGTTCGTACCACTCCTTCGTCATCTGCTCGAAAACTTCGAGCGATTCGTACCGCAAAACGCCGCCGGGCTCCGGCATCGGGCCAATCAACCCCTTGAAAATAGGCTGCCCCCGCAACGCATTGTCCAATGTATAATCGCACGAACCTGCTTGCACATGCCAACGACGAATCTCGTCCTCGCTGACATAATCGCGAATTCGATACTCGCCCTCAGGCCCCTTAGTTACGACACGAAAGACATGCGGTTTCATACCCTATGTAATCGGACGATAGGGCATAAAAATCGTTGAAAATCCAAAGCATACCGGTTATAGGGTTCACACGGCATTCGCCTGCGACACGGCAAACATTTCTAAATCTGCGAGCCGGGCGACGGCGATAACACGACACGGTCAATTTCCGTGGCCGTATCTGCATATTCCGGCAAGTCCCGCATTGCAATCCATTTCGGATGGTCCCGAAATACTCGCCATGCCTCCGTATGTGCGGCCATCGACGGGCAGGCAATGATGTACATCAAGGCCGGCATCTTGTTGCCTGCAACCACATCGCCGAAAAAGATGGGATTGAGCCCAATTTCCCGAAACAACGGCAACTCGCCGC
Source organism: Planctomycetaceae bacterium (assembly GCA_009778035.1). GTDB lineage: Bacteria > Planctomycetota > Planctomycetia > Pirellulales > Thermoguttaceae > WRKP01. The sequence goes on along the minus strand of WRKP01000019.1, from coordinate 35,499 downwards.
CCTCATCGAACATGTGTATTTTCGCGACGTTGCGTTCGATATTGAAACTGCGATAGAGCCGCCATTCAAAAACGCGGTCGGGCCCGAGTTCCGGCGTTTCCATCACGGGCATCGACGGGAAATTGTAGAGCAGGAAGGTGTCGCAGGTCGTGTAAATCGGGTCGCGTGATGTCGTTTCAAACATCGGAGCGGCATCTTTTCGGAATTGCTCATCGGCAACGAGTTTCGGGTTGGCATAGACGAAGGTATCAATCGTTTTATGCGGAATGGCAACGAAGACATTTTGGGCGTATTGTTCTTCTCGGGGGATGGGAACGAAGACGCCGACGGGCTTGATGCCTTGCCGATTGAGGCCTGGTATAAGGGCTTTATCGAGGATTTCGACGAGTTGGTTTCGTTTTTCGGCATCCTTAACGGTGTACATGCGGACTTCGACGAATTCTCTCGGCGGATTTTGCTGAAAATCAATGGTGTAGGTTCTGCGGGGGAGGGCGTCAGGTTGCAGTGCTGATGCGGTGGTTGCGGTGGACAAAGCGGCGAGTCCGAGGCTGCCGGCGGCGAGAAAATCACGACGTTTCATGGGGGAAACTCCTTTTGGGGTTGCATTTATGATTGCATTATATCACACTGCGTGTCCCAAGAGCGGAAGGCGTGCGTTGCTCAACCGCGTCTCGGTGAACTTTCCCCGATGTCTTGCCGTTTTGCCCTTTATCTCGCAGCAAAAAATCTGTATCCTCCCCGTAGCATGACTCCGCTCCGTTCGCTCCTCTGCTTGCTCTGCCTCCTGTCCAACGCAAGCAGTGCGCACGCCCAAATTCAATTCAACGACGGTATTCTCGCCCTCAACGGCACTCCCATCGGCGTCCGAGCCATCGAATATCAAGGCGAACCCCTCGAATTCCTCCGCTCCCTCCAATTCAATGCCGTTTGGCTTAAAACCCCACCAAGTCCCGAACTGCGATTTGAAGCCCAACAAGCCGGTATCTGGCTCATTTGCCCCCCTCCCAACAATCCAGGCCAAACCATCGATTCCAGTTACGACAATGTACTCGTCTGGAACCTCGGCAATGAAGGCTCCCATTCCCGGCATTCCAACGACGCCCAAGCCGCCCATCTCCTGCAAAGTGCTGACCGACTCAAACGCCGACCACTCCTCGCCACCGCCCGAAGCGGAATCTACGATTACAGCCGAACGGTCGATATTTTGATGATGTCCCGATCTCCGCTCTTTTCCACGCTCGATATGCTCGATCTGCACACTTGGCAACGGGATTATCCAACACTCGTCCGGCCCGATACCGCCCTTTGGAGTACCGTCCAAACACAACCCGCACCGAAATTAAGCGAACAATGGATGATGTTCGAAGGCAATCCGGCATACATCAGTGCAATTTCCTACGAACAAATCAAAATGCAAATTTACCTCGCGCTGGCTGCCAGATCACGCGGTATCCTGTTTACATCGCACACGCCGCTGCACAATAACGATCCCGAAACCGAATTCAGACGCACCGCTCTGGAACTCGCCAACTGGGAACTGCAACTTGTCGATGCTTGGTTTGCCGCCGGACGAGCGTTGCCGGGTTTGGCAAAGTCGAACCAACCCCGGATGAACAGTGCCGTCATTCAGGCGGGCCGGTCGCGACTGCTCGTTCCGATTTGGCAGGAACGGCATAATCAGTCGGCCATCGGGCCGGCATTTGCCGAGAATGTTCGGTATATTGTTTCGGGTATCCCGGAAACGTACAGTGCATACCATCTGGTGCCGGGCCGGATTTTGCCGATGCAGTCCGCAAGAGTTGCCGGCGGAATGCGGATTGAACTCGAAGAAGCGAACCTGAATTCGCTCATTTTTTTCAGTGAAGATGATGCAATGTATGCTCAAGTCGCGCAACGGGCAACGCTGATGGGCGCACGCACCTCGCATTTGGCCTGTCGGCTGGCGGAATTGGAACTGGCGATGACGGAGCAGGTATTGAACACATTGAAACGGACAAAGGATGCGAATGCGATACCGACGCATCCGAAGGATAATTTGCCGTTGATTGCGATGCCGGAATACGAGTCGATGCTTCGGACGACGCGGCGTGCGATCGAGTTGGCCAAGAGTTTGGCAAGCCGAACGCCGCCGGATCATGCTCGGTCTTATCTTGAGGCGGAGCGTGCGACTCGGGGTTTGCGTGCGGCGAGCCGGTCGCTTTGGCAGGAGGCGACGCGGCATGATTTGAATTTGTGCATGACGCCGGTTTCGGTATCGTTTGCGACGCTGCCGCTGTATCTTGCGGCTTATCAGCGGACGAATGGAGCGAATTTGGGAGCGAATCGATTAACCGGCGGGGATATGGAAATGCAAACGTTGGAGCAGGCCGGTTGGGAGGCTCGGGCGCATAAGGTAGAGGGAACATTCATTGCGAAAAGGGAATTATCGCCGATTGCGGCTCGGTCTGGCCAGTTGGGATTGTGTTTGGCGGTTGGTGCGGAGAATGCCGCGAACAGGCCTCGGCAGTTGGAGACGATACCGCTTTGGGTGGCAGCCCCGTCGGTTCCGATTCGGATGGGCGAGATGATATGCGTGCATGGTTGGGTTCGGATTCCGCAGCCGTTGGAGTCGACGGTTGATGGCTTGATGATTTTTGATTCATTGGGGGGCGAGGAATTGGCTTTACGATTTTTGCAGACGGGCGGCGAGTGGCGGGAGTTTGCCTTTTACCGCAATGTTCCGATGGATGGCGATTATCATGTATTTTTTGCATTAGCGGGTATCGGCGAGGTTCATATTGATGACATCCGCATATCGCCGGTGCAGTTTGACGTGTCGGTTCCGGTACAGCCGACGCAGCCGGTGCCGCAACAACAGCCGTATTGGCAACGGTTGAATCCGTTTCAGTATCTTCCGCCGATGCCGGGAAGAGGCTAAAATCGCCGGAAGCCGCGAAATCCGCAAACGGTTGAAGCGACTAAGCGGAAAATGTAAAATGTAAAATGAAATTTTTGGAAGTCCCATTAGAAAGTCAGCGAATATGCCGAAGAAAATAATCCTCGACATGGATCCCGGTATCGTCGATGCGATGGTGTTGTGTTTGGCAGCCTTCGATCCAACGGTCGAAATCGTTGCTCTGACCAGCGTCGGCGGCAACGTTCCCGCTGAGACTTCGGCCAAAAATCTGCAAGCACTCGTCGAATTTCTTGATCCGCCGCGATTGCCAAGACTCGGAATCGGCAGTCCGCCCGATGAGCCTCCGTCGCTCGATTATCGACATATTCACGGAACCGACGGCCTCTGCGGCGTTGATTTGCCCGTCGCAAGCCGCCGTTCAGCACATCCCGCCGAAAAAGTCATTAGCGATGCCGTCCGCAACGATCCCGAAAATGTGATGCTTCTCTGTTTGGGCCCTCTGACGAACGTCGCCCGAGCCGTCATCCGCGATCCGCAGTTGCCGAAAATGATTCGGCACATTTACATTGCCGGCGGAGCGTTGAACGGACGCGGCAACATCACGCCGTGTGCCGAATTCAATATCTATGCCGACGTTCATGCCGCAAAGACGGTTTTTCGCCTGCCATGCACGAAAACGCTCGTTCCGTTGGATGTTACGGAGTCGATGGAATTGTTGCCGAATCATTTGGAGAATTTCCCGAGCGAAGAAACGAGATTGGGCAAGTTGCTGCATCATTTGGTTCGTCCGGCATTGCACAATTATCGGCAGTGTTACGGATTGGAGGGAATGCATGTACATGATTTGATTGCGTATATGGTAGCGGTGCATCCGAGTTGGGCGACGACGGAGGAGTTGCCGGTCCAGATTGAGACGTCGGGTTATTTAACACGGGGGATGACGATTGCGGATCGGCGTTCGATACCTGAATTTCCTAGGAACATTGAAGTCGTAACGAAAATCAAGAAAAAGGCGGTATTGCAGGCAATTTTTCAGGGACTCGATCGCAGTGCAAACCGTTGACACGGGAGTCCGTGGATTCTTCGCCGGAACCCGGGGGCTAACGCCCCCGGCTCTTGCGCTAACGCCGCGAATTTCCCGCAATTTCATCCATGGCTTTCATTTCGCTTTTGTTTTGCTCCTCAAGATATTTCTCAAAGCGCTGCTCTTTCAATTTTTCGACAATTTTGAGCTCTTTATTGGCTTCGGCAACGGCAGCTCGACGCACCTCGATCTCTTCGTCAATGATTGCCATCTTTTCCTTTAACTCGTCTTGATTGGCAAGCAGAAACATTTCCTGCCGCCGAAAGCCGAGCAAATAATCGACATTGATTTTTTGCCCTTCTTGCATAAGCGTTCGGGCACTTTCCCTGCCTTCGGACAGTTGCTGGTCGAGTTTTTTTATGTCCGTTTCAAGAATTTGCCGTGCCTCGTACGCCTTGGCCAAATCGGCTTGGCGCTCCTTCAGAGCGTTATCGCGAAGCGTAATCAGCGGTTCAAGGCGGAACGTAAACATTGGGTTCGATGGTGTAACATGTTAGGCTATGGAGAAGACGGCATCGCATTCACTTCCCGTCGGCAAACTGAATCAGCCGAGCGCGTTCCGAGTCGATTCGGCTATCGAGCCGAACATTGTTTCGCAATGCTGTATGCGGATTGATTTCAATTCCGCCGCTCGCGACGATCGTCAAAAATCCGTTCCGGGACTGCACGCTGCCGTATGGAACCCACTTCGGAGCAGGATATTCCACCAATTTGAGATTACTCTCGTCCAAAAGAATGCTCAATTCGCAATTCGACCGGTGCAGCAAGTTTTCCTGATGAATCAATGCCGCCGCCAACGCAAGCGTCATCGTGTTGCGTAATTCGCCAAAAACCGGCTGGATTCTCGCAAGGGTATCGTAATTTTCCTCCAAATTCCGGCTCCAAGTCATCGCCGCACGATCCATCGTGCCCGTCGTCGGCGAAGAAACACGAACTTTCACATCGCCGAGCCGCCAGGTCAATTTCCGGGAATCATGCGTCGTTGCCGCATATTCCGAAATCAGCCGAAACTGCGGCGAAATGCCAGGCCGATTCACGGAAATTAAACTGACATAACTCGGAACATCCCGAATCTGCGAAGGCTCCAAACCGAGGGCAATCCGTTTCATTTTGAAGTCGGCAGCGACGAGAATCCGGGCGAATCGGCTTGCGTCCGAAATACCGGCAATCGCGATCGGGACATCGCCGTAGGCGTCTTCGAGAGCGGCAGCGTAGGCATCCGCGTTGCTGTCGTTGATGTTCGCAAATTGCCGATGCAGTCGGGCGAGATTCGCTTGAACTTCCGGCGTTGGTTCAAATGAGCAGGTCATCGCTTGGCCTGCATGGGGTTGATTCCACTGACGCAGAGCGGTCAAAAAGTCTTCAAAAAGCAGAATCGGCAGGCCGGTTTGATTTCCGACGACATTTCCTTCGGCATCGGCCCGCCAGCCTTCGCCGGGGCCAATGAGGAGCAGATCGTTGTCTTCGGGAACGGCAACGATATATTCGATGGAGGTCAGACCGCCGAAATAGCGGATGGAATCGGGCAGGAAATCGTTTTGTTCGACGATTTCTCGGATTTGGGCATCCCAATTTTTCAGCGAGATTGCTCGTCGTGCAACTTTACGGTCAAGATTTTCGGGCGGCGGTTCGAGGACATCTTGCATCATTTTGCCGAGGACATCTGATTTTGCGGGATCGAGCGGGAGGACTCGGCCTTGGGGATCAATGTCGATACCATTTCCGGCGGAGCGGAGGGCGTCGGAATCGTAGGACAGAGTAACGGGCGAGAGCAGACAGACGGCGGCGAGGAGCGTAAAAAGATTTCGCATTATATTTGCGGAAGCAGGACGACGCCGTATGGTAACGAGTTTTCCATTTTTCGGCAAGGGCGATTTACCCCGGGGGCTCACGCCCCCGGCTCGTGCTATAATTGAGCACAATGGTATCGAAAAATAACTTCTCCCCGTTGCGATTGGGAACCATCGAAATCCGCATGCCCGTCATCCAAGCAGCACTGAGCGGATACTCCGATGCTCCAATGCGGAAAATCGCCCGAAAATTCGGCTGCGAATTCGCCCTCTGCGAAGTCCTACTCGACCAGTTCGTCGTTGCCGTCTCCAAAAAAAAATCGCGTTTCTACTTTGCCGATTCCGACGAACATCCCATCGGAGCACAACTTATGGGATGCGAACCAACACAATTCGTCCAAGCCGCACAACGACTCGTCGGTGAAGGATTTGACCTCATTGACCTCAATTTCGCCTGTCCCGTCAAAAAAGTTTTAGGACGCAAACGCGGCGGATTCCTGATGAGCGATCCCCAAACGGCACTCGACATCGTCGCCGCCGTCCGAAAAAATGTGCCGGATTCGATTCCGCTCACCCTAAAACTGCGGAAAGGTTTCGACGATTCGCCGCAAAGCCGAAAACATTTCTTTGAACTGCTCGACGGAGCCGTCGAACGAGGAATCTGCGGCATTACGGTGCATGGTCGGACTGTTCGGCAACGCTATGAAGGCGAAAGCGATTGGGATTTTATCCGCACGGTCAAACAGCATTTGCTTGCGAAGAACCGACCGGACATTGCGGTCATCGGGAGCGGCGATCTTTTTACGGCGGCGATTTGCCAAAAACGGCTTGCGGAAAGCGGCATTGACGGATTGGCTTTGGCTCGCGGTGTGATTGGCAATCCGTGGCTTTTTCGGGAGGTTTCGGCGGCGTTGCGGACTGAGCCGTTGCCGACTGAAAACGGTGTGCCAGGGCCGAGTCTTGCGGAGCAGGCGGAAGTCATTGCGGAGCATTTTCGGCTTTCGTCGGAACTGTACGGCGAGCATCGGGCGGCAACGACGATGCGGGCATTCGGCGTGAAGTACAGTATGCTGCATCCCGACTATGAGTCGGTTCGGCAGGATTTCGTGCAGGTCAAAACGGCTGCCGATTGGCACGGCGTCCTGGAAAAATGGTATCGTTGACCGTGTATTTCAGGATCGGAGGGCGTGAGTCTCCCGGTTAGCCGAGTTTCAAATTGTTCTGGACGCGTTTTCGTCATTCCGGCGAAAGCCGGAACCCAGAGGAACTGGTATCGCACGTAATGGCTGGTTCCCGGCTTTCGCCGGGATGACAATGTGTGCGTCGGAATGACAATGTATGCGCCGGGATGACGGAGCGGCGTCCAGACCAATTCTGAATGCACTAGCCGACGATTACCGCGAACCGAGCCGGACCGCCGGGTTGAATGATGCCAAATCCTTCGGAAAGCAGGCCAAACGCTTCGGCTCCCGAAGCCGTTCCCATCCGATAAATCGACTCCGGCAACGTTCCCGGATGCTGCTCCATCGCAAAACGAACTTCCGCAAGCATACTCAAATCCGAAACCGAGGCCAAACTGTCCGTTCCCAACAAAACCCGAACGCCCATATCCAACATTTTTTGCAACGGATATGCCGAATGCCGAAAATACGCATGCGAACGAGGACAATAAACAACCGACATTGTTTCCCGACGCGAAGCCAAAAAACGCAACTCCTCATCGTCCAAATAGTTGCCGTGTATGACGAACGCATTCGGTGCCGACGACAATAATTGCAGATAATCCCTCGGCCGCTTGCCGATGAGCACGGATTTCGGGTCGTAATTCGGGTCTGCCCGACGCATCATATCCAGCAACGGGCCGGTATGATGCCGAAGCAGTTGCAATTCTTCTTGCGTCTCCGCAAGGTGCATCGCCAGCGGAACCTGCTGTTCGACTGCTCGTTGCAGCAGTTCCTGACAGACCGTATGCGGTGCGTGCGGCGATAGGCCGAATGAGTTTGTGGTAACGCTGTTAACGTCAATAACATCGCGTCGCCAGCCGATGAGTTCGACAAAGGGCAAAATTGCAGGCATAGAGCCCGAAGCGTAAGCGAGGGAATCCCGCCCGTTCACAATATCGGCAACGGCAATCGTGGATTCCCGCAGTTCCGGTCGGCGAAGGGCGTGTTGGATTCCCTGTACCGCAGAATACTCGGGACTTCGGCGAAAAGCGAGCAGAGCGGCAACCCAGTCGGCCATGGATCGGCTTGGTACATCGAGCGGTGCGGGCAACTGGCTCAATTCCAGATGGGCGTGTGCATTGAGCATTGCGGGCAGGATTTGGCTCCGTTCACCGAGGTGCTCGGCATGGCGGTGCGCCGGCTTGGGCGAAATGGACTCAACTTTACCATCCGTGATGTTGACCCAATGGTTTTCCAACGGCGGGCCGAGCATCGTGTGAATCCATCTTGCTCCGAGCGAGTTATCCATGTTCTTTCAATGTCCTTCGTTAATCCCGCAATGCTGCTATGCTCCGTAATACAGCGGCGAGCCGGGCCCCAACGGAATTTCCAGCAAAACCCAGCCGATGAGCAACAGCGTCCAACTCACGTACAACAAAATCGTAAACGGCAACATCGTTGCGATAATCGTTCCAATGCCCGCATTTTTGTCGTATTTCTGATAATACACAATGATCAACGCAAAATACGGCATCAACGGCGTAATGACGTTCGTTACGCTGTCGCCCACACTGTAGACCGATTGGGCAAGTTCAGGAGAATAACCCAAAAGCATAAAAATCGGAACGTAAATCGGGCCAACAAGAGCCCATTTTGCCGAAGCACTGCCCATAAACAGGTTGATGAATCCCGTAAATGTTACGAAAATAATAATCAACGGCACCAGGCCAATATCCGCATCTTTCAGCAACGAGGCTCCGTTAATCGCAAGCAATAACCCGAGATTGCTCCAGTTAAACCAAGCAACAAATTGTGCTGCAAAGAAGACCAAAACCAAATAGCCCGCCAGGGTTTTAATGTTATCGCCCATTGCATTGATCACATCTTCTGCCTTTTTGAACGTCCCGACCGTGTAGCCGTAGACGATGCCGACCGAGGCCGTCGACAGGAACAGCAGGGCAATAATTCCTCTCAAAGCAGGCGAATTCAAAAGACCGCCGTCATCTCCCCGCAAAATGCCGTTTTCGGGCACCAATCCGATGGCCAAAAGAATGGTCCAACCGAGGATAACGAGGCCGACCATACACAGGCCTTTTTTCTCCAACGCGGTCGGATATTCTATTTCTTCACGCTGGACGTCGCCAGCATATTTCCCCAAACGCGGCTCGACCCATTTTTCCGTTATGAGCGTGCATACAATCGTGATGAGGAAGGTCGAAACCACCATAAAATAGTAATACGCCGTCGGCAAAACGGTGTACGTCGAATCGACAATATGAGCGGCTTCGGTCGAGATACCGGCCAACATCGGGTCGAGGGGGGCGAGAAAAATGTTGGCACTGAACCCGGCACTCACACCGGCAAAGGCTGCGGACAATCCGGCAATGGGATGTCGGCCTAGGGAGTGAAAAATGACGCCGGCGAGCGGAATGACGAGAACGTACCCGACATCGGCTGCCATGCTGGAAATGACGCCGGCAAAGACGACCATCGCCGTAATAAAAGCGGGCGGCGTTTTGAGCAGCATAAAGTTAATGGCTGCTCTAATCAAGCCGCTGCTTTCTGCGACGCCGATTCCGAGGATTGCGACGAGGACGATTCCGAGTGGGGCAAAACTCGTAAAGTTCGTTACCATACTGAGGATAATGCGGTGGATTCCGTCCCGAGAGAGGAGGTTGACGACCTCGATTTGATCGTTTGTAGCGGGATGGGTGCCGTGCCAGGCGAAAAAGGCACCGATGGCGGAGAGGACGAGAGTTGCGAGGGCGAGAATTCCGAACAGGATGGCCGGATGGGGCAGGGCGTTCCCGCCTTTCTCGATGAGATAAAGGAACCGCTTGAGCATTGGGGCATTGTAACCGAATGAAAAACGCTCGTCAAGCGTTCCCTATAGATTCGCCATTCCAACATGTGCCGGAATGACGAATTTTGACTAAATCTGCTAACCGGCAACGCTTTCGCCGATGACGTTGATCCTTTTTCCGCCCTGGTCGAACTGCACTTTTCCATCAACCAAGGCAAAAATGGTGTAGTCGTTGCCAATGCCCACCCCGCGGCCCGGATGAAACTTTGTGCCAACCTGGCGCACAATGATGTTTCCCGCACGGACATCTTGACCGCCATATTTTTTTACTCCTCTGCGTTGTCCGTTGGAGTCGCGTCCATTTCGGCTCGACCCTTGTCCCTTTTTATGCGCCATTATCCCGTTGAAATGTTAGTAACACAGTCGTCGGGACATTTTATCATTTTTTTCCCTTTGGTCAAGGCAGTCCGCGGACAAGGCGAGGCGAGTTATAAGTTGGCTTGGACAGAATTCCCGTCATTCCGGCGCAGGCCGGGATCCAGCAGGCCGGAATCCAGCCGAGCGTGTGATACCATTTCCCTGGTTCTCGGCTTTCGCCGGGATGACGGAGAGAATTCCGAATGTGCTCTCATGGGGCGAGATTGCGTTCCCGCCCCCGTTTGCATCGACGAAAAATCAGGTACAATGGGGCAATACGGAAAAGTTTACATACGGAGGCTCCCGCGGTGGGCACAAAAAAAACAGGAAAAGGACGAAGAAAAATCGGAAGCAAAAAACGACGCATGAGAGCAAAAATCAGACATCGGAAGTAATGCGTGGAAGTAATGCGTTGCGCCGGTATTTTCCGTGCGGACAGACAGCACGCCGCCCATCCCAATGGCGTGCTGGGTTGCAGAGGGGTGTTATGTACTAGGTGCAACCTTTGCCCGGTACGTCGCCGCCCAAGTCTTAATCGCCCGTTCCACGGCATCACGGATGTCGGTTGCACGATCCGTCATGAGCCTTTTCAACGTTTCCAGGGCCTCTTTCTCCATAATCGTCGATAAAGCCGAAATTGCCGCTAAACGAACCTGCATTTCGTCGTCTTGTTCGGCAATCTCAACGATCCGCCTCAGAAATTCATGAGCGTAACCCGTTACGGTCGCGACTCGGCACGCCGACGACCGGCGGATCGGAATCGGCGACTTGATGTCATCGTTGATGACTTTATGCGTATTCAAATCGACCAGCCGGACATAATGTCCGATTTTTTGGGCCGTCATCGGCGTCATTTGACTGATTCGGGAAGCAAACGTTTCGACGCGGAGTTCCGGCATCATGTCGTAGATCGCCTGCCGAATGACCGGATCATTGCGTTCAATCAACTGGGGCAATACATCATCGACGCCGTGTACTTCCCTGGATTTCAGGAGTCGGAAAAGGATTGCCGTCGTTTCCGGGTCGGAATTGTTCACAAAATTGAGCAGCAATTTGTTAATTTCTTCGCCGACCAACCAGCGCACCGCCTCGGCGGCGGCGCGTCGGGATTCGACCGATTCCCGTTCCAAAAAGAAACGGTACAGCGGAATGACCTGCTCCTTCGGCAAACTGGCCGCGTGCAGGAGTTGCACGGCATTGGGTTCCAATCCTTCGACCAGGCTGGGCAGTTCGGGATTGTCGGCTTTGAACCAGGCGAATTCGGGAAAGCGGCTGAGTGCGGCTTGAAATTCCGGGTCGGGATCGGTGCCGATGACTTCCAGCATTTTCCGCACAAACAAGGCATCGGAACGGTTGGCGATGATTTCGTCCATCATTCCGGGCGAATCGGGATCGTTGACGTAGTTCAGCAAGATGCGGAGATAACTGCGGTGCGTGCCTTCCCGAAGCAGTTCCGTCATTTTTTGAGCAACGGCCGAACGATGGTCTTGCACGACGAGTTCCATCGTTTCAAAGTTCTTTTTCGTAACGATTAGGAGGCTTTGAATCAATTCATCAATTTTGTTGGCCGCATAGCGTTTGATGGGCGGGTCTAATTGCGACACGAACCATTCGCGTTTGCGGTCGAAATTGGGCCGTTCTTCTTCCGGCGCGTTCGCAATTTCCTCAAAAAAGGCTTCCGCCAAATGAAGCAGGACTTTGCGCATCGTCGTTGCCAACTGCTGATCTTGAGCCTCGATGCAGAGGATCACCGTCGGCAGGATTTCATTCAGATTGTATTTCATCGCAACATCGGCAGCGGTTTGGCGATATTGTTTGGAGGGATCACGCAGGGCCGCATCGGTCAATTTCGCGAGGCGTTCACGAGAAACGATGTCGGGATTGCCCCAAAACTCTTCATTTTTGAGGAATTCCTTGAAAAGGAGCACATAAACCTCCGGCAACTTTTTCAAGTAGAGTTGGCCAAAGGCTAATTTACGGAAGGGAATATCGGTATGGGAAAGCAGTTGCACTAAAATTTCGACGGCCGCCGGATTCTCTGATTTCCCGATGAATCTGATTACTTTGTCCTGAAACTGGGTCATAATTCAAAACATGACACCGGATTAACTCCGTAGGTCAGAGGTATTACCTCAGGGGTATTTTAATGGTCTTGGCGGATATTGCAACCGGGCACCGTTCCGCTGGGGATGCGTCCATTTTTGCTCTGGATATTCATCGCATTTCCAAAACGTGGACAAATTCCTCCGTTTTATCCGCTTTGTGATTTCTGTTATCATCCCGGTCGGCCTTGAAACGTTGATAATCCGTGAGGGCTAAATCGTAATGTCCATAGCGAGTCATCATTTTTTTGATGACATCCAACGGCATTAAGCCCTCGTTATTGTAACTCAAAAAAATGTACTTGAATTGTGCATTTTTTAGCAAGTCATCAAACTCTTTTTCTACCTTATTTCGACTGCACCAGCCGGACTTTTGGTATTTCCGCAAACCGGTCTTGCCGTTCGGGATGAAATTGTCATATTTGGCAATCGTATTGAGTAAATGATAATTCGCTCCGTACTGTCTGGCATTGTACGGCGGATCCAAATACAAAATGTCCCCTTCGATTCGCTGGATTAACGCATTGCTGTCTTCGTTGAAAACTTCATGGGCATTGGCATTGACCTCAAATTCGGCAGGCTCAAGCACTAATTCTTTCTGTGCGGTCTTCTTAAGATGTTTTAAGTAGGCACCATAAACCGAGGCCGTATTTGCCAACTTATCCGCACTTTCCAGCAAACTGGCCAAGAGGAAATAGTACAAGTTATCCCCAATCCTGCCGGTTTTGTTCCATTGTTCGATGCGTTGCCGAATGGTATCAATCTTCTTTCCATTGTAATCGGAAAAATACTGTCTGCCGGAACCGCCGCCGAGACAATAATGTTGATAGACAAATCCGGTATCTATCAAAGGCAATGCGTTCAATTCGTCGATGTATTTCTGTTTGTTCGGGAGGGCAATATGGTTTTCGATATAATTTTTATTGAGAACATAACTGTAATACTCGCAATCGTTTGCAATCACTTTTTTGGTATTTGTTTTGAAGGAGCGTCCGACGATTCCAGTACCGGCAAAGAGATCGCAGAAGACTTTTTGGGACAGATTTTCGCCGACGACACTCCGTATGGTGCCTTTGATGAATTCGATGAGTTTGTATTTCGAGCCGATGTAGTTCATGTTTTTTGATGGACATGTTCGGAAACCCGTAAGAAAGGCAAATACCGGTTTTTAGGCTTCTTTGTCCGTCATGGCGTAAAGCACAAAGGATAGCGTTCTGGATATTTCAGCGAATCCAGTTCGATGTCCACGTCTAAATCCTCCCATCGCAGGTGATGTTGATTTTTCAATTCCACATTCATTATTTCTGCGATTCTCGCATCGCGAAACCACGGATATTCGTCAAACGAAAGAAAATACTCGTTTGATTGGACGAAAATCCAAAATCCTTTCGTTGTAACAAGCGAAATATCAACATCCAAAATGTTTGGTCCAAGCGTCGATAAATTCATCATCATGTTCGGTAATATATCCTTTGACAACGGTAATATCTTGCGGACGAATTCCCTGGCTCACGCCGCAGGCTCCGTGCTTTCAATCACGGGCTCCGTATTCTCCACCACGGCCTTCAATTCCTCGGTCTCGATAATCTCCTTTTCCAATAACCGTACGGTCAGACGCTCCAAAATGTCCTTTTTGTCGTCAAGCAACGCCTTCGTTTGCTGAAAAAGATGATCAATGATCGACTTGATCTCCGTGTCGATTTCTCTTGCCGTCTCCTCACTGTGCATCCGCGGCATCGGCATCCCATTACCCAAAAAATTGCCGCGTGGATTGTCCCGATATGACATCCGACCCAATCGACTCATTCCAAAATCCATCACCATCGCACGGGCCAAATCCGTCGCTCGCTCTAAATCGTTCTGCGCACCCGTCGATACCGCATCAAATTCCATCTCTTCGGCAATCGTCCCGCCCAAAAACGTCTGAATCCTCGCCTCCAACTCCTTCTGCGTCATCAAATAGCGATCATCCTCCGGCCGCTGCGATGTGTATCCCAATGCCGCCAAGCCACGCGGAATAATCGAAACTTTATGCACCGGATCAGAATTCGGCGTAAAATACGCAACCAACGCGTGTCCGCATTCATGCACGGCAATCCGCCGCTTTTCGTCAGGCCGAATCACCCGTTGCTTCTTTTGCAATCCGATCGTTACGCGTTCGACTCCCTCGGTGAATTCCGTCATCGTAACAGTGGATTTTCCAGCCCGTGCAGCCAATAAGGCCGCCTCGTTGACCAATGCCGCCAAATCCGCTCCGACAAAACCCGACGTAATGGATGCTATCTCCTTCAAATCAATGCTTTCATCGAGTTTAACATTTTTGGCGTGAACCTTCAGAATTGCTTCCCGACCGACCAAGTCCGGCCGGTCAACGAGCACCTGCCGGTCAAATCGTCCGGGCCGGAGCAAAGCGGGATCAAGGATTTCCGGTCTGTTCGTCGCGCCCATCACGATAATACCCGCCTCGGTACTAAACCCGTCCATTTCGACGAGCAGGGCATTGAGCGTTTGGTCGCGTTCATCATGTCCGCCGACGGAACCGCCGCTTCGGATTTTGCCCAGGGCGTCGAGTTCGTCGATGAAAATAATGCATGGATTCCGCCGCTGTGCTTGCTCGAACAGATCGCGGACTCTTGCCGCTCCGACGCCGACGTACAATTCGACGAAATCGGAGCCGGAAAGACTGTAAAACGGGACGCCCGCTTCGCCAGCGACGGCTTTGGCGAGAATCGTCTTGCCCGTCCCCGGCGGGCCGACGAGCAGGACACCGCGAGGAATGCGTCCGCCGAGGGCGTGAAACTTTTCCGGCGTTTGGAGAAATTCGACGATTTCCTTCAATTCATCGACGGCTTCATCGACGCCGGCAACGTTTTCAAACTTGATGTCGATTTCTTCCTGGGCAACGAGCCGTCCGCGATTCCGCCCGAATGCCATTGCCCCGGAGTTACCCAACCCGCGAATCAGCAAAAATGTGAGCCCCAAAAAGCAGGCGAACATTAGCAGCCAAATGCCGTGTTCCTGGAAAAAACTGGGATACCCGATGCTTCGGTACTCGAAACCGCTTGCATCGAGCCGTTCCTGCAATTTTCCGCCGTCGTCGGCAAATCCGAGCCGTCCTGTGGAGACGGGAAAATTGTCGATCATTCGTGATGATTCCGTTCCGCGAGTCGAGCGGATAACCTGTCGCGTCGCGGTTCCCCGGATGTCATAGCGTCCGACAACGAGTTTGTCGAGGTTGGAGTACCGGATGACCATTTCGTTTGTTCCGTTGCCTTCGGCAACGTCGACGAAATGGTTTGTGCCGGGTCCTTTGTCGATGAGTTCCATCATTTGGTTGAATGGAATATCCGCTCCGCCGGGCCGGGCAAGGAAGGACACGATAAGCAGCGACGAGGCGACGAGGAGAACGATAAACCCGAGGGATGTGGTAAAGTTTTCCGGCGGTTTGCCTGGTTTTTGATTGTTTTTGTTGTTCGTTTTTTGACTGTTTTTATCGTCATCCTCGTCGGAGGAGAGTTCAATTCCGACGCCGGGCTTTTTGAGTGATGCTTTTTTTGTCGAAGACTTTTTCGTTGAAGTTTTTTTGACGGTTCGGACGCTTTTTTTTCGGCTTTTGATAAGACGCTGGACTTCCTGTTGGAACTCGCTGGATTCGTCAGGTTCCGCAGGCTGTTGTTCGGTACTGGGTTCGTGTTCGTTTTCGGATTGGGCCATCGTATTTTCTGTATTGTCTGCCTATTTTATCACAATGCGGTTGTTTGGCAACTCACGGCCAGAAGACGGCAGGCTGCCTACCTGTTGTGAAACCTGTACCTCATTGTGCTCGCGGTCAAGCCGTTGCAATTTCTGCTCCGGTTTGTTAGAATTGCGGGAGTCTCCCCCCTTTGGAACAAAAATATGGAGTTCCTCCTATTCTGCATCGCAACGGTCGGAATGACCCTAATCATCACGCACGGGAACATTTTCGCTCCGTTTCGACTATTTATGGGCGATTGGGCCGAACAAATTCGGCAACGCCGTGAGCAACGAAGTCCCGCATCCCCGCGGCGCTCTTGCGTCGAGTGGTTCAGCGAACTCATCAACTGCGCCCAATGCACCGGGTTTTGGTGCGGCCTGTTCTGCGGATTCCTGCTCGTAACGCCGATTAGTTTTGCCAATTCCATCGAAAGCGGATTGGTATGGTACAGATTTTTTATACTATTTTGCTGCGGGTTGGGCGGCAGTTTCCTCGCAACGCTCGGAAGCAACCTCATCGACTGGATTTTCTACCACAAAATGAATGCGTTGAGAAAATTGGAAGAACATGAACTCATATTGGCACAACGCCGGGCAGAATTAGAACAGCAGGAGTAATTTTATGATCATCAATATACATCTCGACGCTCCGCCCGAAACGCTCGGCCAGGTTGCCGACTCCTTGGCACAAGCGAACATCCGCGCCCGACAGACGCAATTCGGCGGTCGGACCGTCATCGTTACGGAGAGCAACCTCGATGAAAAAACCTGCACAACGCTCTTAAAGATGCAGGCCGTCGAATCCATCGTTGAAATCCTCGATCCCTATCCGCTGTGCAGTCTGCAAACGCGGCCCCAGCGAACGACGATCCGCATTCGCGATTTCGCCGTCGGGCCCAACGACTTTTCAATCATTGCAGGTCCCTGTACGGTTGAATCCGAAAAACAGGTCTTGACGACGGCCGAGCAAGTCAAAGCCGCCGGAGCAAAAGCACTGCGAGGCGGAGCATTCAAGCCCCGAACCAGTCCCTATGCCTTTCAGGGATTGAAGTTGGAAGGCCTGAAAATCCTGCAAAAAGTCAGTCGGGAAACCGGCCTCGTTACCGTAACCGAAGCGATGTCTTCCGAAGAGGTTAAAATGGTTTCCGAGTATGCCGATGTCGTGCAAATCGGCACGCGGAATGCTCAAAATTACCGTTTGTTGGAGACCTGCGGCGAGGCGAGGGTTCCGATTTTGCTCAAACGGGGCTTTAGCAATTCGTTGGACGAGTTTTTGATGGCCGCGGAGTACATTTTGGCTGGCGGCAACGAGCAGGTCATTCTGTGCGAACGGGGCATTCGGACATTTGAGACGTATGTCCGGTATACATTGCCGGCGGGAGCAGTACCGGCATTGAAATTGACATCGCATTTGCCGGTAATTGTTGATCCTTCTCATGCGGCTGGCCGGGCTGATTTGGTGGCGAGTTTGTCGTATGCTTCGGTTGCATCGGGTGCGGATGGATTGCTTGTTGAGGTGCATCCTGACCCGAAGCATGCGTTATGTGATGGTCGGCAATCGTTGACACCGGACGAGTTTTCCAAGATGGTGCGAATTTGCGAGGGAATTCGCAAGGCCGTGGGATGCTGACACGGAGCCTGACACAATGAGCCGGGGGCGTTAGCCCGCGGCTCGTGCGAGCTTGCTCTAAGCTCGTTTCCGATGGGCGTATCCATACACGAGGGCGACAAAGACGCTGCCGGCAAGCATGTTGCCAAGCGTTACCGGAAGCAAGTTCGCAACGAAAAAGTTCTCCCAAGTGAGTTTTGACAATACCTCCGATGACGTGATTTGCTGCGCTGCCGACATCAATTCAGGACACTGTGCCGCAAACAATCCAACCGGAATAAAGTACATATTCGCAATGGAATGCTCGTATCCCGCCGCGACGAATGTCCAAATCGGGAAAAACATCGCCAAGATTTTGCCTGCCGTATCTTTAATCGCAATGGACATATACACCGCCAAACAAACGAGCCAGTTGCAAAACACGCCGAGCAAAAATGCTTCCCAAAATGTAAAATTGCACTTGATGGCTGCCGTAACGATCGCGACTCCGCCGAGCAAATCGTATCCCGTCCCGCCAAATTCGTTGAGCGTCGGCGGGATTTTCAGTTGGCCTGATTGGAAAATGAGGTACGCCAGCGTAATCGCTCCGGCAAAGTTGGCGAAATAGACGACGCCCCAATTCCGCAGCATGGCATAGAGGGTGATTCGGCGTTGGGCGAGCGGCAGCGTCATCATCGTGTTTCCGGTAAAGAGTTCCGCACCGGCCAGCACGACGAGGATGAGGCCGCAGGGGAAGATGATGCCGGCGACGAGGCGACCGAGTCCGAATGTGTCGGGATTGGCGAGCAGGTTGAAGGCGATCATCGTCGAGGCGGCCCCGGCCAGCGAAAGATAGGCTCCGGCTAGAAAGCCCTGCATGAGAAGATCGTGGATGGGTTTGCCTGCCTTAAGGGTTTTGGCCTCGGAAATCAGTTGACAACTTTCTTGCACCGAATGGAATTGCGTTTGTAATGAAAGCCGTGATTGTAATGGGATACCGTGCGTGAGGCAAGAGGGCTCCCGCTCTCACACTTGCGGGCTCTCACACTTGCGGGATTATATGGTATGATGGACGCATGTCCGAACGGAAATCGAACATCTTCACGCAAGCCAAAAACGAAATGACCGGTTGGTTGAACGGTATCACAAAATACACCGCCGGACATCTGAACTACCTCGGCAACTTCGCCCTGTTTTGCCATCAGACATTCATTTGGCTCTGCTGGCGGTTGCCGAAACGCGAACAAATGGTGCATTCCCTGCACACGATCGGCGTGCTCAGTCTGCCCGTCGTGATGCTGACCGGCGCGTTTATCGGGATGGTCTTGGCCGTGCAAACTTTTACGCAATTCAAGCAAATCGGGATGGAATCCATGCTTGGCGGCGTGATCAGTCTGTCGCTCGTCCGAGAATTGGGCCCGGTGCTTGCCGCAACGATGCTTGCAGGCCGCGTCGGCTCCGCAATCGCTGCCGAACTCGGGACAATGCGCGTTACCGAACAAATTGACGCTCTGACCTGTATGGGCACGAATCCGATCCATTACCTTGTGGTGCCGAGATTTTTGGCGTGTTTGATTTTGATACCGGCATTAACGCTCATTGCCGACATCACGGGCATATTCGGCGGGGCGTTTTATTGCATTCAGATTTTGGGGATTAACGAGCACCATTATTGGGAAAACACGACGAATTTCGTCAGTTTGTTCGACGTTCTGGCGGGAATGGCGAAAAGCGTGTTTTTCGGCGGGATTATTGCCTTGATTAGTTGTCATCAGGGATTTCATTGCGATCCGGGCGCGGAGGGCGTCGGCAAGGCCGCTACGCAATCGTTTGTGTATTCCTTCGTCGCGATTTTGTTCCTCAATTTGCTGCTCGGCATCGCCCTCGACCATCTGATGCACAGCCTGGGGATTTCCAGCGGTTTGGTCAAAGGGTAAAAATCAGGGCAGGGGGGATCAGGGGGGCGATGCAGCGGTAAGCAATGCAGCAGCGAGCGTATTTCGCAGCAGCATCGCGATCGTCAGCGGCCCGACGCCGCCCGGCACCGGACTGATCGCGCCCGCGATCTCCTTTACCGCATCGAAATCCACATCGCCGCAAAGCGTCCCATCCGCCAATCGGTTGATGCCGACATCGACGATGACCGCTCCCGGCTTGACCATCGAAGCCGTAATAAACTTCGCTCGGCCCATCGCGACAATCAAAATATCCGCCTGCCGGGTCAAATCCGCAAGATTTTTGGTTCGGCTATGCACGACGGTAATCGTTGCGTCCGCGCCCGCACTTTTCTGCACCATCATCAGGGCCGTCGGCTTGCCGACAATGTCGCTGCGTCCCACGACCACGACATGCTGGCCGGCAATTTGGATGCCGCTACGGACGAGCAGTTGCTGGATGCCGTGCGGCGTGCAGGGCAAAAAGCCAGGCCGACCCTGCGAAAGCAAACCGACGTTGTGCGGATGGAACGCATCGACATCCTTTTTGGGATCAATCGCATCGAGAATTTGCTTCTCATCGCAACTTTTGGGGAGCGGCAACTGCACTAAAATACCGTGAACCGACGGGTCGGCATTGAATTGGGCGATGTGTTGAAGCAGTTCGCCGGTCGTTGTCGCGTCGGGCAATCGGAGGATTCGGCTGTTGATGCCGACTTGGGCGCAGGCTTTCTCTTTGTTTTTGATATAGATTTGGCTTGCGGGATCATTGCCGACGAGCAGGGCGGCGAGGCAGGGGATGATACCGTGTTCGGCTTTGAGTTTGGCGGCATTTTCCGTGATTTCTCGGCGGATTTCATCGGCGATTGCCTTGCCGTTGAGGAGTTGCATAGGTTCGTCGTGCTGTTGAGTAGGTGTATTGTAAATCGGTTAGGGAACATGTGCAAGCGTTAGCCGCCGCTCTTGCCGAACAGCGTATCCAAACTGATGGCCGACCAAGATTCCATCTGCTCCCGATGTTTACGCAGTTCGTCAAGCGGCATGAAGCCGGATTCAATCAAGTCCGACTCGTTGGAAACGACTTTCGGTTCGATAACATCCAAACGATGCACAATGCCGAGATGCACACGCCCGACTTCCGTGGAATCATCGTTGATTAAACCAACACACCGTTCGGTAAACGCCGATTGCAGTCGCACTTCCTCGTGCAATTCCCGAAGCATTCCCTCCCGGTAGATGTCGCCCGATCGCTGCCCGCCGTCTTCGGAGGAAATATGTCCGCCGACTCCGATGCTGCGTTTTTGATGCAATCGGCTTTCGCCCATTCCCTTACCGCGGACGTATTGAAAAATGCTGACATTGCCTGCCGAGTCGGTATGGCAGAAAATCATATAGGGAATCAACTGTTTGAATTCGGGATTGGTTTCCATTTCGCTTCGCGGGCGGAATTGGACATTTTTTGCATCGAGCAGAATGTCGCGATAACGTTGTGCATCGGGACAGAAGCCTTGAAAGTATCCGAGTTCGTGAAAAAGTTGCGTTGGAACGACTAAAATTTGCTCTTCCATGGCTAAATGCTAACCTCTGTTGGATGTGATGGCAAGAGGGTTCACCCGGGCCAACTGCAATTTTCGCAAAAGGCAACTGCGGTACTCCGCATTTTGAGCCTTCCAGTCGGCTGCGCCGACGCACCCGCCCGGCGGTCGGCTGCCTACCTATTGAAGCAGCCAAACCAACAATCCCTTCTGGGCGTGCAATCGGTTTTCGGCTTGCAACACCACCTGGCTCTGCGGCGAATCAATGACCGCATCCGTAACTTCCAATCCCCGACGAGCCGGAAGACAATGCAGAAAAACCGCATCGCTCCGCGCCGCGGAAAATAACTCGCCGTTGACCTGATACGGGGCGAAAATCTCCTTGCGGCTCGCCTCTTCGCTTTCCTGGCCCATACTGACCCAAACATCGGTATACACCACGTGAGCATCCCGAACGGCCTTTGCCGGATCATCCGTCAATTCAACTTCAAAGCCGGGCGTCCGCGACGTTCCAACGATTTGCTCCAGTTGTGCCGAGTCGAATTGAAACTGCTTCGGGGCGGCAACGGACATTTTCATTCCCAATTTTGCCGATGCTTGGAGTAAACTTGCGGCAACGTTGTTTGCGTCGCCGACCCAGGCGAGTTTAAGGCCTTGAAATTGCCCGAAAATTTCGCCGATCGTCATCATATCGGACAGGGCCTGACAGGGATGTTCCGTATCCGACAAGCCGTTGATGACTGGACTGGTGCTGTATTGGGCCAAATCCGTAATGCTTTTGTGAGCCAATGCCCGAAACATGATGATGTCGGCCATGGAACTCAAGACTTGAGCGATGTCTTTTGCCGTTTCTCGTTTTCCGAATCCGATTTCCTCGCCGAGGGACATTGCGAGTCCTCCGAGTTGGAACATACCGGCTTCAAAACTGACTCGCGTTCTGAGTGATGGTTTTTCAAAAATCATCGCGAGGACTTTTCCTGCGAGCGGAGCGGATGGCATTCCTTGCTTGAATTCCCGTTTGATATTTTTTGCCAATTCGAGAATATGCAGGAATTCTTCCGTGGTGATGTCGTTGAGGGTGACGAAATGTCTCATGATTTCAGCCGGGCAAATTCATGGGAAGGAACGATTATATCGTTTTTTCCCGAAATGTAAACAAAAGCGAGCGAGCGAGCGCACGCTCGCACTCGCACGCGTTTTGCTCTTGCCCAAATAGCACTGAAAACATTATACTTCAGAGCGACGATAGGAATTTTTGCGGAAAAATTAAAGTTTATTCTGATTGTTTGTAGCAAATTTGCCGATAACAAGGAATATGTCTGATTATGCAATTCCAACGCCCTGTCCAAAATAACCTACAATGCCCCATTTTGCCAACAAAAGGAAAGCAACATTCGCGATGATCGCTGGAAATGCGCTCGTCCTGCTCGCTTGCTCCCTTTCGTTCGGCACCATATCCTGCTTCGCCGCCGGTGAAAGCAGTCCAACCGACCGGATTTCCCGACCAGTGCCGGATTCGGTCTTCCACGATAAACGCACTCCCTTCTTCCAACCTGGCGATGCAAAGAAGTTTTTTGCCAATTTGCGATTTTGGGAAAAAGAGAGGCCGCAACAACCCCAAGCCCGACCGCCGCAGCCAACCGTTGCACATACCGCAAATCCAGAACGGCCCCAAACGGCAATGCAATCGCACGCATCTCCGGCCGCTCGGTCTAACGCTCCAATTCCGCAACGCTCTATAGTAACAGGCATCGCGCCCGTCCCGCCGCCGAACCCCTACACCGAACACGAGAACAGCCTGGCGGGCAATCTGGCTCCCGGCAATGCTCCCCTGCCCGCACACAGTGCTCATGCCCAGAGTGTCGATCTGGATGCCGAGGTCGCTTCGCAAGAAGTCGGCCAAGCCAGCACATCCTTTTCGTCGTATTCCTTCGACACTCGGGATTGGGTCGAATACTTTCCCCAACAGGAACTCGGCGGACTGCAAAGCGGTATGCCAACGCTCATCCAAACGACTTCGTTTCGGCCCGATACTCCGCAAAATGTCGCACAGGGTTCACTAATCGACATTGCCGAAAGGACGGCATCGGTTCCGCGTTCGCAAAACGATGCCGAAATTCGCCAAACGATTGTTACCGGCCAACGGGCTCCCGTCAGCGAATGGGACGGACATGCAACGGCCTTGGCGGCACTTCCCGCTGTACCCGCCGCGGTGCCGCCCGCAGTGCCCGCCGCAGTGCCTACCGCAGTGCCTGCCGATCCGAAAATTGATTTGACTCCGACCTATAAACATCGGCTGAACTATTCGCAAACTCGGGGTGTGGTCGTCATCCAGGCGAATTTCCCGTTGACCGAAATCGCTCCGCTCCTCAGCGAAATCGAGCAGTTGCAGCACGATTTGAACCGCTATATCGGAGTGCCTGCTCCCAAGGAGAAAATCGAGTTATGCCTTTTCAAGGATGAGGCATCGTACATTGCATTCCTGCGGGAGTTTTTCCCGAGGGCTCCCCGCGACCGTCGGGCGTTGTTCGTGAAATTGGACAACAAGCCGGGAACGCTCCTGGTGCAGCGGTCGAAGGATTTTGAGATTGACCTGCGGCACGAGATGACGCATGCGATTATCCATGCCTCGGTTCCGCGGGTGCCGATTTGGCTGGATGAGGGATTGGCCAAGTATTTTGAGGTCCCGAGTCGGGACAGGGCGAACAATCATCCCTACGCATCGCAGATTCGCTGGAATGCCAGGATGGGAATGGTGCCGTCGCTTGATCGGCTTTCCAAGTTGGAGACGATCAGCGATATGGGCGCCAAGGAATATCGGGATTCGTGGGCTTGGGTGCATTTTATGATTCACCATTCGCCGCAGACGCACCAGATGTTGGCGGCGTATTTGCAGATGTTGGCGGAATGGGAGCCCGGCGAAAGGTACGCACAAAAGGGTCTTGCTTTTTCGTATGGCAATTTTGAGAAAGCATTTTCCGGCAAATCGCAGAGCAAGCAGGAGTCCGCACCGTCGTTGAAATTGTATTTGGATGACGTGATAAAGAACCAGCGTGAGGCATTCCGCGAGCATTTCGGCCCTGACCGGTAAAAATCGCACCCGCCCGGCGGTCGGCGGCCGTGCGCTTTCCTTTCACGGCGGTTTATGGTAGAGTAAACCTTCCGTCTCTCTTTCAGGAGTCTTTCCATGACACACCAATCCACTCGACATCAATCCGCTCGACACCAACCCTCTCGCCGTGAATTTTTGCAAACCGCCGCCCTGACCAGCGTCGGATACTGGGCACTCGCCGGATACACCCCAAAAATCAGTGCCTCTCCCAACGAACGACTCGCCTTCGCCGGAATCGGTATCGGCGGAAAAGGCGAAAGCGATATTGCCAATGCCGCCCGTTTCGCCGATGTCGTCGCAGTCTGCGATACCGACAAAGCACGACTCGCCAACGCCCAACAACGATACCCCCGAGCAAAAGCCTATACCGATTACCGTATCCTCTTCGAGGAAATGGAAGGGACTATTGATGCCGCAACCATCAGCACTGCCGATCACATGCATGCCCCGCAAGGCCTTATGGCCATGAGGATGAAAAAGCACGTCTACGTCCAAAAACCGCTCGCCCGCACTATGTACGAATGTCGGCTGATGGCCAAAGTCGCTCAGGAAACCGGCGTGTGTACCCAGATGGGCAACCAAGGCAGTGCGAACGATGCCCTCCGCCGACACGCTGCCGAAATCAAAGCCGGTATCTACGGCGATGTCAAAGAACTGCATGTTTGGACCGATCGGCCCATCGGGTGGTGGCCGCAAGGACCGGAAACCATTCGCACGATGGCCGCCTACGAAGAAAAAGTCCGCCGGGAAACTCCCGGCGAAGCGGAACGCTTGATTGCCGAAATGAAACGCAGGGCCGAAAACCAACTCAACAACATCGAATGGGATCTTTGGCTCGGCGTCGCGAAGCATCGGGAATACTTTCCCGGCGTGGAGCGGCGGATTTACCACGATTTCGGCTGGCGCGGCTGGTGGGATTTCGGGACGGGCGCGTTGGGCGATATTGCCTGCCATGCACTCAATGAGTTTATGAAGGCTCTTGACTTGAGTGCGCCCGTTTCGGTCGTTGCGCGGACGTCGGGACACGATTTTGATATATTTCCGGTTTCGTCCGAAATCGTGTTTGAGTATCCCGACACGCCGACGCGTAAGGGCTTTAAGTTTGTTTGGTACGACGGCGAATGGTTTCCGAGTCGGGCATTTTACGAAGAGCATGGTTTGCAATATCCCGAAACGCGGCCACGGAGCGGTAACATCATCGTCGGCACGGAAGGGTTCCGCGGCGGGGGGCGAAATATCCGCAAGGAAGGCGTTGCGGTGCCGGAAATCCAATTTGCACCGCGGTATCCGAATGCGGACGGGAGCATTGCGGAGCCGCAGGATCACGACCCTCGGAATATGTTTGAGTTGATCACGGCAATTCGCGAGAACAAGCCGGAGTTGTGTTTTTCGAATTTTCCCGAGCAGGCGGGCCCGTTGACGGAGGCGATGTTGCTGGGGAATTTAGCGGTTTGGACGGCATCGCGTCCGAACGAATGGGGTGAAAAAGTCCATTGGGATGCGGCGAACATGCGGATTACGAATCTGGCATCCCTACGGACGCCGGGCGTTGCCGACTTGATCAAGCCCGTCTATCCGCAGGGATTCGTGCTGGATTAGAGCACCTGCCAGCACGGTTCCGAACGGGCGATGACGCCGGAAAGGATAGAATGCGTTCTCTACGCGTCGCATTCTACGCGTCGCAGAGCGATGCGGCAAACTTATGCTCACTCTATCCTGTCCGATTTATCCTTCGTACCGCGTTCACCAAGTTGCGGGCTTGTTCGACGTTCCCCTTGCCGACAAAGCCGAACGAACCCTGCAATTCGACACGCCGCCGCTCGATGCCGACTGGAATATCGGCTGCATTGTCGGCCCCTCCGGCAGCGGAAAATCTACCATCGCACGACACCTCTTCAAACAAAACTACTCTACGGGATATGATTGGCAAAACGACCGAGCCGTCATCGACAATTTCGCCGACTTGCCCATCAAAGACATCATCCAAATGCTGACGCTCGTCGGTTTCAGTTCGCCGCCGAGTTGGCTCAAGCCGTACCGCGTGCTCTCCAACGGCGAAAAGTTCCGATGCGATCTGGCTCAGGCATTACTCCAAGGCGGACGCGTTGTCTTCGACGAATACACTTCGGTCGTGGACCGAAATGTCGCTCAAATTGCCTCGGCCGCGTTGGCGAAAGCAATCCACGGCAAAAAGATGGCCTGCCAATTCGTTGCCGTAACATGTCATTACGACATCCTCGATTGGCTCGAGCCTGATTGGATTCTCGATACCGCGACCGGCAATGTGGCCGCCGTCCCGCTCTGCGGAGCGCAAGAACGGAGGCGTCTTCGGCGACCAAACATCGAACTCGAAGTCTTCCATTGCGACCGCAGTCTCTGGACCATGTTTAAGCCGTATCATTATTTGAACGGCAACTTGGCGAAAAGTTGCCGATGTTACTCGGCATTGTGGAACGGCCAGCCGGTCGCGTTTTGTGCGGTCATTGCACTGCAGGGATTGCGGAATTGGTATCGCGTCAGCCGAATTGTTACATTGCCTGATTACCAGGGCGTCGGGATCGGTTCAGCACTGCTTGATACGCTTGGCGGAATGTATGCGAAACAGGGATTTCGTTTTAGCATTACGGCATCGCATCCGTCGGTGTTGTCGCACTGCAAGCGTTCGGAGCATTGGCGGGCGAGTCAAATCCGCAAGACGGGCTCGGAAAACTCACGCGGCCGAGCCGTCGTCTCGTTTGAGTATTGTTAGAGCATATCCCAAATTGGTCTGGAATCACTTCCACCACTTCGGCACACATCATCATTCCGGCACACATCGTCATTCCGGCGAAAGCCGGAACCCAGAAAAACCGGTATCACACGCAATGTCTGGTTCCCGGCTTGCGCCGGGATGACGGTTTCCGAACAAATCTACTGCACGCGTACATTCGGGTCAACGCGTTTTTTCTCGTCAATTTCCTGATGCACCGCTTTAAGGTCTTCCTTCGTTGCCTCATCAATCGCATCCGGTTCGCCGCCCAACGGCCAATCCACCGCCTCAATGCCGTCTTCGGCCTGCTCATTCCAGATAAACGGGACGTCCGTGAAGACCGCGTGCTCGTTGATCATTCCCAACACCTTACGCTCGATAATCTGATTCCGCAAGATGTCCATGTGGCCCGCTTTCTCGATTTGAGCACGCACCCGACGCGGCGATACATTGTGTTGTGCCGCGATCAATGAAATCTCCGTATCGTAATCTTCCGGTGCATCCTCCACTTTTTCAATTTCGGCAATTTTTTCGAGAATAAAGTGCTCTTTGAGCGACTGCGCCGTATTTGCGGCACTGTTTTGCCGAATGCTGTTAAGCCGGGCGATAATTTCCTCCTGACTGTAACCGCTCCGCTGCAATTCCATAATCGTCCGGTGAAATTCCCGTTCCATTTGGCGTTTCAATAAACTGGGCGGCAACTCCCAAGTTGCGGATACCGTCAAGCCGTTCGTAATCTGCTTTCTCGCTCGCCGATGCTGTTCATGTTCTAGTTGCCGTTTGAGCGAATCAAGCACCGCATCGCGGAAATCCGCTTCCGTATCGTATCCGAGGCGTTGCAGAAACCCTTCCGTTACATTCGGCAACGATTCCCGTTCGACTTTTTTGATACGGAACTCCACTTCGACTTCCTTTTCCCGGAATGCTTCATTCGGGGCATCCACCGAAAGCGTTACGCGGCCGGTAATCACATCGCCGACTTTGGCCCCGACGGCCAATTTGTCAAAATCTTCGACTGCCCCGTCGTGGAACGACAATGACGGACTGACCTTAATCAATTCATCCTCAACGCTTTGCAGCGTTTCGCCTTCGCCACGGACGGTAATGTCTGCCGAAAGGTAATCGCCCAATGCCGCCGGTTCTGTCGTTTCCTCCAAATCGCTGTACCGCGAAAGAACGCGTTTGACGGCTCGATCGACATCGTCGCTCGAAAAGTCGCGTACGGGACGTTCGAGTTTCAAGCCTTTCCATTCAGGCAGGTCGAAATCAGGCCGAACTTCGATGGAAAATTCGAACACAAAATCGCCTTCTTCGGGCAGGACGAGGGCGGACATATCCAAATCCGGTTCGCTAATCGGCGTGAATTCGGCACTATCCGTAACTTGGCCCAAGGAGTCGACGACGAGGACGTGTTTGACGCGGTCAACAATTTCCTTGCGGAATCGGCGTTCGACCAATTTTCGGGGGGCTTTCCCGACGCGGAAGCCCGGCATGTGGGCCGTCTCGGCGAGTTCGGCAAATTCCTTATCGAAATACCCGTTGATTTCGGTTCGTGGTACGGTAACGCGTACTCGGCGTTCGCAAGCACTTGTCTCAAAGACTTCGGACGTCAGGTCGATTGCCTTTTGTTCTTCAGAAGAAATATCATTATCAGACATCATAGAACTGCATGGCGCACCCGCCACTGCGCTGCGCTCCATTTTGGTTTTTGTAAACCCCTCTAAAAAAAGCGGGCGAACGGATTCGAACCGTCGACAACGACGTTGGCAACGTCGTGCTCTACCAACTGAGCTACACCCGCAATATATGTTTCGACGCGTGCTAGTATACCAAATCGTATACAAAAAAACAGGGGGGCGGAAGAGCAGTCGGCGTAGCCGATGCAACCGCCCGGCGGTCGGTCGCCTACCTTCTTCGGTCGGCTACCGACCCTTTCGTCCCGCGTTCTTGCTTACCCTACTCATCCTCGAGCACCAAGCGAATGCCGACGTTGTACACCGGCTGCCATGACTCGTACGCCCGGCGAATGCCGCTTCGCGACCACTCAGGCCGGTCCCGCCACGAACCCCCGCGAGCAACCTTTCGCAATAATGGATCATTTTCCCGTTCCACAAAAGGATACGGCAAGTAATCCGAGGATGTCCATTCCGACACGCTCCCGTGCATATCAAACAATCCCCACGGGTTCGCCTGGTACATCCCCACCATTTCGGCAATCATGTTGCCGTCATCCACGCCCTCCGCCCGCGGAATGAAGGCCTGATGCGGCGGAGGATTGTTCACCGGCATCGGATTGACCCCGCGAACCACAAATTTCCGCGTTTGCATATCGGCCATATTTTCCAATTTGCCGAAATCCGCTTCCGTACCGCCATACCACATCGGCGTGGCCGTGCCCGCTCGACTTGCCCATTCCCATTCCGCTTCCGTCGGCAAACGGAACTTCTTGCCCGTCTGCTCGCTGAGCCAGCGGGCAAAATCATTCGCCCGATCCCAAGTTACGCGGATCACCGGCTGATGCGGCTTGTTCGCCGGATAGCCCGGATGAACATGATCTTTGCTCCATTGGTCAATGAATCGGCTGTCATGTTCCGGGTCAAACTGCTGATACAGCACATTTGTAACCTCGGTGGTCATCATCCAGAACGGTCTTTCGATTGTCGTTGCCGACCGGGGCAATTCATCCAAAAATCCGCCGTCATCGCCCATCACGAACTGTCCCGACGGTATCCAAGCCAACTCGATGGTCAAATCATTGTTTATTTTGAGTTGTTTATTCGGCTTTGTCTGCATCCGCCTGGCCGTTGCCGTATCAAAAGGCCAATTCGGGACCGTCGGAGCCGAAAAATCCAGTTGGACCTCTTGCGGTCGGATAAATTCGATTTTCCCCAACGGTTTCAAATGCGCGTAAGGCTCAAGTTCGGGATTGAGTTCAACTCCCGCATAGAGCGAACGCAGTTCGGTTGCCCGAGCGGCAACGTCCGTAACGAGTTGCACCCGATTGAGCCGATGGGCAACTTCAATCCACGTCCCGAAATAGGGCGTGTTCAGGTCGGCCCAGGCGTGTAGCCTCCGCATCGAGTCGCGATCGACTTCGACGCCGTGATGGCCTTTTTCAAGCATAATGAACAGTTCGCTGGTCGATGTGTGGTACTCCATCGGCCTGTAGATGTAATAGTCATTTTCCGGGCCGGGCCGACGCACAAAGGGATGCAAGGCATGATACGACCCGGAGAAGCCGTAGGGCCCCGCCGACGAGTCGGCAAAGTTAGGCCGACCGGCATTATTGCCTTCCCCGTCGTGGCATCCGACGCAATACCGGTCGAGAACCGGCTGGATTTCCCGATGGAACGCAAACGGGCGTTCCGGCTCCAGGAACGGCTCGATCCGCACCGGAGCGCGGCCCATCGCGGTCGTCCGAATATTCGGCGTTACCGTATTTTGATGTTCATGGCAACCGTTGCAGGATTGCGTTTCGCCGGGCATCCCGACCATCCACGAACGCATAAGTTGCACGGCCCGGCCGTCTTCATCGAGCGGCTGAATCGCCAACGGCGTGTTTGCGGGAATGATAAACGATGCACTTCCATCCTCGTAGACGGGCACTTCGCCCAAAATTCGCCGGGCATCCCAAGCACTGTGCATCCCGATGTAATCATGACTCCCGATTCCGCGGTATCCGAAGTTGTATTCAAAAACCCGCAGGCTTTTGACGGTTCCTTTGGGGACATCCGGCAGGCCCTGCCCGAAGTAGACATCCGTGATAAACACCGTCGATTCCATCGAGGTGGGATCCACTCGGTTCACTTGAACCGGCGGCATATCCTGTTTGATAATCGGCGTCGGCTCGAAGAGGCCGTAGCCCGGCTCTTCGCGGATTTTCAGCAGGTTGTCGAATGTATCGACGAGATACAGCGACCACTGGCAACCCGGCGTTAGTCGGGCCGTTACGATGAGGAAATTCTCATCCAGCGGAGCGGGAAACAAAAATTTCGGCCAGGAATCATCGACGAGATGGTCTTTAATCACCGGCTCGACCGGCTTGCCGAAGCCGGGAATCTGCTGGATCGCCCCTTCAGCCTCGCGTCGGCCTTTGGCTACATCGAAAAGATGCAACTCACCCTGCCGGGCAACGCCGTGATGGCCCGTTACAATCGTCGCAAACTTGGTCGTGCTGCCGGGAATCGGCCTCGTATAGAACATACTGTTCGGCCAATATCCATTACTCCCGTAATACTCGATCTGATTTGTCCCGTCGGGATTCATGTGCATAAGCAACCGCGTAAAATAATGTGCGGTATCGGTATATTCCCAGCGGAGATATTTCACCCGGCCGTTCGGCAACAGGACGGGATTCCAGTTTTGGTCTTGCTCGAAAGTCAACTGGCGGATCGTTTTGCCGTCGGTTTCCAGCCGGTAAATGTTGCCCACCGGGCTGCTTCCGTCGATGCACGGCACGCCGAGCATATTCGCAGTCGAAATAAACAGGAATGAACCGTCGGGCATGTAGGCCCCTTCGACGTTGTCGATGTCCGGGCCCATCGTCGGAGTGATTTGCCGGAAGCCGGAACCGTCGATATTGAGTTCAAAAATCTCCCAAGTTCGGTTCGGCGACAAGGCCGTAACAAGCATCTTGTCGGCATCCCAATGCAGATTGATGTCGCCGACGAAGGAGTTGTTGGGATTTTCGATAATCGTCCGTGCATCGCCCTGCGGGTCCCGCGGATTGACGGTGGCCAACGCATTCCCGTACCCGCCTTTACCGCGGGCGGCATTGGAAATCCAGTTATCCACCAAACCGGAGTTCTGCGCTCGGCGGAACAGCAGTTGGTCGAAATTCAGCAAGGGATTGGCGAGCAACGCATCGCGACGCAGGTCGGCAAACTCTTTTGCCAAGGCGAGATAGCGTGCTTGCTCTTCCGCTGTTTGAGAACGAGCGGACGTCAATCGCGGTATAAGGGCTTCAAAACGGGCAAGGAATGGCCGTCCATCGTACTCATCGGGAAATTGTTCCGAAAGATGGTTGATCGCCCGGCGTAGGGATTCGGTATCTTGGATCGCCTTGATGACGTCTTCGCCGACTTGTTCGCTGAGTACCCGTCGGAAGCGTTCGGCTTCCCGGGCGGCGAGCCAGGCTTGCCGTTCGGCTTCGGAGTTGAAAAGTTCGGGATCGTTGGGGTCGCCGATGACTTGGAGTTCGACGAAAGATGCCCAGGAGTTGGCACCGCTTTCTGCTTTGGCGGGCGTTCCTGCCCGTGCGGGCCAGGTTCGCCAAATGCGGAATTCAATCCAATCGTAGAGTTGCTCCCCGAAAAGCGGGGCGCCGGTGCGGTCGGCAATTTGGCTGCGGAATCCGCCGGCGTCGGGACCGACAATGCTGTCGCCCGATGTGAAATGCGGTTGGGCCGGGAAATTGGGTATCCGGTTGGAGTTGCCGCTGTTCGCGAGGCGAATCTCAAAATCTTGATTGGCTCGGGTGTCGATATTCGCGGAATAGAGGAGGATTTCCTGAATTTTTCGGGGTTTCCCGAGGTAGTAAACAATGACGGAGGGATTGCCGCCGACTTGCGATCGTCCATTCCCGCCGAGCGAGCCTACGTCGCCGTCGGTGAGATAGTGCGGATCGGACACATTGGTGGCTCGAGCAAGCCGAGCGCCGGGAAAGGCGAGGAGGTTGAGGTCATGATTGGCCAGCACAGCATCGTTCATGGTATTGAAGTTGTTCTGCTGCCAGGTTTGATGGGTAATATCGGCTTGTGCGAGTATTATGGGAGCAAGCAGTGCGATGCACACTGCGGCGGTGAACAGTCGTGTGAGTAGATGTGCCATGGCCGTAATGCGGGGCTAGGAGGGAAGTGATCCGCCCATTCTAGCATGTCCACGGGCAAAAGACAAGAGCCGAATAGGTAGGCAGCCGAAGGTAGGCAGTCGACCGCCGGCAGGTTACAAAAGGTAGGCAGTCGACCGCCGGGCGACTGCGTCGGCGCAGCCGACAGACTCAAAATGCGGCAAGCCGCAGTTGCCGCCCGGCGGTCGGCAACCTACCTTAACGCAAACCGCCCCCCTGTACAACATCGAAAAAATTTTGGTACAATGACACGTCATCAAGTTCGTCAAACTGAAAACTGTAACAACACCCTAACCCGGAGACATTTTCCATGAACAAAATTTATCGCATTTCGGTCATTTGCCTCATCCTCGCCATCATTTTATCGCCCGCTGCGGTCCTCGCCGCCGACGGAGCGGTGTCCGGCAGCGAAACCATTAGCATTAGCAAAGCAAGCCTCGGCTACCTCGGCATCAGCATCGGTGCCGGACTCGCTGCCATCGGCGGTGGTATCGGAATCGGCCTCCTCAGCGCAAGCGTCGTCGATGCTTCCGCACGACAGCCCGAAATGCAAGGAAAACTCCTTACCCTGATGTTCATCGCTGCCGCACTCATCGAAGGACTCGCGCTCTTCGCCATCGTGGTCTGTATGCTATGCTTGTTTATGTAGAATCGTACGTGTTTACGTTAGCCGTGTCGCCTGCGATGCGGCTAACAACCTGCCATTCCCCCTCCCTTTTTTCCTATACACGGCCATAACACTGCCATACACCACCATGTCCCGAACATTTTACCTTGCCGTCGCCGTCGCCCTTGTCGTTTCGCTGTGCCTCGTTTCGCCGCAATTCGTTGCCGCCGCCGGGCCATGTACCAACTGCGGATATGAGAAAGAAGTCAGTCTCAACCCGATGGAATTCATGTCCAATACGGGCTTTTGGACGCTTGTCATTTTCCTTTCCGTGGTTGCGATTCTTTACAAATTCGCCTTCGGGCCCATCGCGAAAGCACTCGACGAACGCGAACAGGGCATCCTGAACAACATCGCGTCGGCCCAAAAGCAGAATGAAGACGCGAAGGGGCTGTTGGTGCAATACCAGGCCAAGTTGGATGCGTCCAAGGATGAGGTTCGCCAGATTATTGAAAAAGCGAAAGTGGATGCACAGCGTCAGGCCGACGACATTATTGCGAAGGCTCGGGAGGCTGCCGGATTGGAACGGGATCGTGCGATGAAGGAGATCGAGAGTGCGACGACATCGGCATTGCAGAGCATTGCGGAGCGGAGTGCGACGTTGGCGACGAATTTGGCGGGCAGGATGATTCGTGCCGAAGTCCGGCCCGACCAGCACCGCGGTTTGATTGATGCCGCTCTTCGGGACTTCACCACACGGGGATAATTCTCCACAACACACTTTAACCCAACAGAATCAGCGTGCGAATTGGCGTTTTATGCAGCGGCGGGGATGCTCCCGGTATGAATCCGTGTCTGCGATCCATCGTGCGGACCGCCTGCGTCTGCAATGCCGAAATCTACGGCATTCGACGAGGCTATGAAGGACTACTCGACGAAGATTTCTATCCCGGCCAAAATAATACCAATGTGATGGGCTTGCGGTGCGTCTCCGGTTTCTCCAAAATCGGCGGAACCGTCCTGCGAAGCAGCCGATCGGCCCGATTCCAAACGCCCGAAGGACAACAACAAGCCGCCGAAATCCTGAAAAAACATCAATTCGATGCCCTGATCACCATCGGCGGAAATGGTACGCTCAAAGGGGCAATCGACCTCGCCCGCGTTTGGGGCGGGCAAGTCATCGGGATACCCGGAACGATCGACAATGACCTGTACGGCACCGATTTCACCATCGGCTTCGCAACGGCGGTTTACACGGCAGTCGATGCCGTCGATAAACTTCGCGATACGGCGGGAAGCCACGAATTGATGTTTTTCGTTGAGGTGATGGGCCGGCACTGCGGCGATATTGCTCTATCGACGGCGATTGCATCGGGTGCGGAAATCGCTTGCTTGCCCGAAGTGCAGGAGTCGCCGGAGCAGATTGTCAAAAAATTGAAAAAAATCAGGGAAGTCGGCAAGACATCGGTGATTGCAATCGTTGCAGAGGGCGATGAGAGCGGCGGCGCGTTTGCGATGCAGAAGATGCTCAAAGCGGCGGGCAATCCGTATGAGTGCCGGGCGGTCGTGTTGGGGCATGTATTGCGGGGTGGTTCGCCGGTTCCGGCGGATCGTGTCTTGGCATCGGAACTGGGCAATTTTGCGGTCAGTGCGATTATTCAGGGCGAGTCGGGCAAGATGGCGGGCAGGATCAGGGGCGAACTTGTGTTGACGCCGCTTGAGGATTGTGTAGTGAAGCACCGCACGATCGACAAAGACCAACTGCGATTGCTGCAAATCGTCGCGAGTTAAAAATCCAGCGGAACGGCGGTCGCAGTAGGATTGCACGTTCTGCGGTCGGTTACCTACCTTCTTTCGGTGCTCAATCTGAAACTTGCACATCTTGCAAGATAACCATTTGCCCTTTAGTGCAAAGTTAGTAACCTCGCGTAAAGCGAGTTTTTTCCTTCCCTTCCCTGAAAAGGAAAAAAAATGGTGTAAGAGATCGTTCGCATCTAGGATACAAATCCGGTCAGTAGCCGGATCCTTACACCATCCTTCATTCCAAGTCCGAACAGTCGCCAGGGCAAAAAGTCCGGATAAGCAAGAAAGGAAATTGATCATGACCCAAAACTTGACACCCCACTCGACAACCAA